>JACRBC010000023.1 GCA_016213245.1 Candidatus Solibacter usitatus
AGGCTGAAGCCTCGGGACAAAGGGGTGGCGGGCGACGGGCAGCCCGGCGCTGAAGCGCCGGGACAAAGGGGTGGCGGGCGACGGGCAGCCCGGCGCTGAAGCGCCGGGACAAAGGGGTGGCGGGCGACGGGCAGCCCGGCGCTGAAGCGCCGGGACAAAGGGGTGGCGGGCGACGGGCGGCCCGAGGCTGAAGCCTCGGGACAAAGGGCAACGGGGCAAAGGGGCGTCGGGCGGCCCGAGGCTGAAGCCTCGGGACAAAGGCCTCGGGACAAAGGCCTCGGGGCAAAGGGGGAGGGTGGCGTCAGCTTTTCGCAGTGCGAAACGGCGGAATGCTGGTAGAGAGGTTGATGTGGCGTTGCCGCTACAGGACTTCTGGCGTCAGGCCGATCTTCGAAGCTCCCGCCGATCCGCAGCACCGCCGCTAGTGCGCGCTTCGCTTTGGTGGACGGCCAGTTCGGGAAGGGCTTATCAGGCGGCAATGAAGGACACGTTCATGGGGCCGGGAATCGCTTCGCCATGCTCCAGGCGATCGGCGATCAGGCGCAGGGCGAGCGCCTGCACGGCGACAGTGGCCTGTTTCCTGGTGCGCCCGTACGCAGTGACGCCAGGGAGGGCGGGAATGTCCGCGAGCCAGCGGCCATCGGATTCACGGAAGTACTCGATTGCCAGGGAGAACCCGTGATCTACCGGCACCTTCGGCATGGTTCCATGATGCCACCAAAACGCCGCAACGCAAAACAGGGAAGTCTGGCGAGACTCTCACGAGCGAGGGGACAGGATGGCTACGCGACGGCGGCGAGACCTTTCTTTTCGACCAGCGAGAGCAGTTTGAGGCAGGCGCCGGAGGGCCGCTTTTCGCCGCGCTCCCACTTGCTGACCAAGCTGCTGGTCACGTTCAGGTAGTTGGCGAAGACGGCCTGGCTGACGTGTTCTCTCTCGCGGATGGCCCTGATCTGCTTGGGCTTCAATGGCCGGACGGGTGTGAGGCAGGCCTCATCGAAACTCCGCATGGTCTGCTTGTCGATGACCCCGCCGGCATGGAGGTCCGACATCAGTTCATGGATGGCGGCCAGGGCATCGCTCTTGTACGTTTTGCTCATTCGCTTTTCGCAGCTTCCTTGAGCGGATGGCTCGATCCATTCTATAGCACTGGGTGCGATAGTTCACAGACCTGACGGGGAAGGGGGCGGGGGGCGGCCCGAGGCTGAAGCCTCGGGACAAAGGCCCCGGAACAAAGGCCTCGGGACAAAAGGGAGGGTGGCGGCGGCATTGGCGTGCACCTGCAACGAATGAGCCGCTACTTCCGCTGGGAGGCGAGCATGACGCCATCGAGGATTGCCCGTTCATCGGCAGAGAAGCCGGTGAAGGCCCGCTGGTAGGATTCGAGAACCTGCCGGCTGCGCTTCGCGGCCGCGTGGGCGCTCAGGCTGGTCTCTGTAGCGCGGGCGATTCGCCCGGCTTGCGCCAGGGCATCGGAGGGGAGGGCGGGGGTGGTCCGCCGTGTGGCCTTGGTCCTCATGTACCGCTTGCCAGTTTACGACAGCGAAATCTGTTACGGAAATCACATGAGAATCGAGTGGCGAGGGCTCGCGGGGCGGAGGCGGGTTTGGTACGCTCAAGACGAAACGCCGGAGCGGAGGATTGAATCCCAGTATGCATACCTTTACCCGATGGACCGTATTCGTGAGCCTGTGCGCGGGGGCGATGGCGGCGGACGTGCCGCCGCCGCTGAAGATCCAACAGAGCCAACTGGCCAACGGTTTGAAGATCGTGCTGGCGGAGGACCGGTCGCGGCCGGTGGCCAATTTGCAGGTGTGGTACCACGTTGGGTCGAAGGACGAGAAGACGGGGCGGACGGGGTTTGCGCACCTGTTCGAGCACATGATGTTCCGGGGGTCGGCCAACGTGGGGCCGGAGGAGCACATGCGGCTGGTGAGGGAGGCGGGCGGGAACGTGAACGCCTACACGAACTTCGACATGACGGTGTACTGGGAGACGTTCCCCTCGAACTACCTGGAGCGGATGCTGTGGCTGGAGGCCGACCGGCTGGCTTCGCTGGACGTCTCGGAGGCCAACTTCAAGAAGGAGCGCGAGGTGGTGAAGGAGGAGCGGCGGCTGCGGTTTGAGAATCCGCCGTACGGCACGCTGGTGGAACACGTGCTGAAGAACACGTTCACGACGTATCCGTATAAGCACTCGCCGATCGGCTCGATGGAGGATTTGAACAACGCCGCGATCGCGGACGTGAAGGCGTTCCACGACCTCTATTACGTGCCGAACAACGCCACGCTGGTGCTGGTGGGCGACTTTGACTCCAAGGAAGCGCTGGCGCTGATCGAGAAGCAGTTTGCGAAGATCCCGCAGGGGAAGGCGATTCCGCGGGTGACGGCGGTGGAGCCGGCGCAGACGGCGGGGCGCGAGGTGACGGTGAAGGACAAGAAGGCGCCGCTGGACGCGGTGGTCACGGCCTACCACCTGCCGCCGATGGGCCACGCGGACAGCTACGCGCTGGACATCGCATCCTCGATTCTGTCGTCGGGGCAGTCCTCGCGGCTGTACAAGAGGCTGGTGTACGACGAGCAGTCGGCGGTGGCGGCGCAGGGGCAGTCGCTGTTCCTGGAGGGGCCGTCCATCTTCTTCGGATTCGCCATTGCCAACCAGGGCAAGAACATCAAGGAGATCGCCACGAGCCTGGAGTTCACGTTCAACGAGATGAGCGAGAAGGCGGTATCGAGCGAGGAACTGACCAAGGCGAAGAACCAGACCATCGCCGGCTTCATCACCGGGCGGGAAGGCGTGCAGGCCAAGGCGGACTTCCTGGGGCGCTGCGCGGTGCTGCTGGGCGACCCGGCGCGGTACAACAGCGAGCTGGCGAAGTACCAGGCGGTGACGGCGGCCGACGTTCAACGAGTGGTTCAACAATATCTGGCCAAATCCAACCAAACGAAGGTTTTTATCGCGCCGGATACGGGGGCTGCCAAGCCCGAGGGGAAATGAGGTGGGGGGGGACACGCCGGCTGCCGGAACGTGGAAGGGGGGACACGCGGAGCCTGGGGGACACCCCAAAACGCGGCGCCTACGGCGCCGCGGTTTGGGGTGTCCCCGAGCGCGTAGTGGGTCTGCCGCCCGAGCGCTCTGTTGCTCTACTGCTTGACTGGCCGTCCGAACTAAGAGGAAATCAACGATGCGCACTCTCATTCTTCTCACTTTGAGCGCTTTGCTGGCTGCGGGCCAGACCAAGCAGGCGCCGCCGGCGCCCACGGCGCCGCGGCCATTTGAGTTCCCCAAGGCGGCGTTCCGGACGCTGGCCAACGGGTTGCGGGTGTACGTGGTGGAGGACCACAGGCTGCCGCTGGTGTCGGCTTCGCTACAGGTGCTGGCGGGCAACGCCAACGTGGCGCCGGAGAAGTCCGGGCTGGCGTCGATGACGGCCGGGCTGCTGCGGGAAGGCACCTCATCCAAAAGCTCACAGCAGATCGCCAAATTGATTGATAACGCAGGCGGTTCGCTGTCCGCGTCGGCGGGCGACGATGTGGCCACCATCGGCATGTCGTTTATGAAGTCGTACGCCGGGCTGGGCATGGAGCTGATGGCGGACATCGCGCGGAATCCGGCGTTTGCGCAGGAGGAGATCGACCGGCAGATGCGGCAGGCGCAGTCCAACCTGGCCGTTCAGTACGCAGACGCGCAGTATCTTGCGCCGCTGGCGGCGAGCCGGGCGATTCTGGGGACGCACCCGTACGCCTATCCGGGGGACGGCACGCCGCAGACGCTCGGCAACATCAAGCGGGAAGAGATCGTGGCCTTCTACAAGGCCAACTACGCGCCGGGGCGCGGCTGGATGGCGATTGCCGGGGACGTGACGGCGGAAGAGGGCTTTGCGCTGGCGGAGAAGTACTTCGGCTCGTGGAGCGGGGCGGCGGCGGCGGACGTGAAGCTGCCGGCGCCGCCGGCGGCCAAGCCGCAGGTGCTGATCGTCGACATGGCCAATGCGGTACAGACGCAGATTGTGGTGGGACACCTGGGAGTGCCGCGCAATCATCCGGACTACATCGCGCTGACGATGGCCAACCAGATCTTCGGCGGGAGCTTCAACTCGCGGCTGAACATGAAGCTGCGGGCCAACGAGGGGCTCACCTATGGGGCGTCGTCGGGCTTCGAGCCGAACCGGCAGGCGGGCACGTTCCAGTGCTCGACGTTCACGCGGACGGAGAAGACGGCCGAGGCGATCCGGTTCATCGTGGATCTGCTGAAGGAGTTCAAGCAGAATCCGGCGACGGAGACGGAGTTCAACGAGGCCAAGGCGTACATGATCGGCAAGTTCGGGTTGGACAACGAGACGGCGGGGGCGGTGGCGACGCGCACGCTGGTGACGGCGGTGTACGGCCTGCCGGAGGACTACTACGTCAACTACCGCCGGACGGTGCAGGCGATCACGCGGCAGCAGGTGGGGGAGGCGGTGCAGAGGTTCCTGCAACCGGAGCGGATGGCGATTGTGGCGGTGGGCAACTCGAAGGAGTTTGCCAAAGCGCTGGAGAGCTACGGTCCGGTACGGGTGATCAAGAGCGACGAGATCGACTTCGTGGCGCCGGGGCTGGTCAAGGAGAAGGCGAAGGTCGAGCTGTCGGCGGCGGCGGCGGCGGCGGCGGCGGCGCAGGGCAAGGGGCTGGTTTCGGCGGCCGTGGCGGCGATGGGGGGGCTGGAGAAGCTGAAGTCGATCAAGGACATTTCGACCAAGGGCAAGCTGAAGCTGACGCTGCCGCAGGGGACGTATGACGCCGAGACGGAGACGCAGATCCTGTACCCGGACCGGTACAAGACGGTGATGAAGCTGCCGATGGCGACCATCACGCAGGCTCTGGACGGGGCTTCGGCGTGGATGGGGCAGGGGGCGATGACGCAGGACATGCCGGCGCAGCTCACGGCCGAATTGGCCAAAGGGGTGTCATCCGCGGCCGGGGGCATCGGACTGTGGCTGGCGGCGGAGGCGGGAAAGGCCGAGGTGCACGCGACGGGGGCGGACTCGGTGCTGTGGAAGTCGGGCGACGTGGAGGTGCGGGTGAGTTTCGACGAGGCGACGCACCTGCCGGTGAAGATGGCGATGAAGACGATCGGGATGACGGGCCCGGCGGAGATCGAGAACGTCTTTTCCGACTTCCGGGAGGTGGACGGGTTGAAGATGGCGTTTGCGACGTCGGTGACGCAGAACGGGCAGAAGGTGGGCGAGGGGACGACGTCGGAGGTGAAGTTCAACAGCGGGTTGAAGGCGGAGTCATTCGCCAAGCCGAAGGCACAGTAGGCGGACGGCTTCGGCGCAGAGGGCGGCGGCGTGCGAGGAGGCGTCGCCGAGGCCGCCGACCTCCTGTTCGATGTCTTGGACGACGGCCTGGGCGAGGTCAGCCGGGCTGAGGCGGGCGAGGGGGGCCACTTCCCTGCCCTGGAGCCAGACGGTGAGGGCGGAGCCGCAGGCGATGGCGGCGGTGCAGCCGCGGACCTGGAAGCGCGCCTCGGCGACGAGGCCGTCCTGGATGCGGGCGCTGAGGCAGAGGCGGTCGCCGCAGGCGGGGTTTTCGGCATCGACGAGGAGGACACCGGCGTCGCGGGCCTCAAGCAGTCCGGGGTTGCGGGGGTTCTGGAAGTGATCGAGCAAGCGTTGGCTATACAATGAAGTTTGGCTCTCCCTGATCCTTTGTACCTCGCATGACGCGCACATTGATCGTGGTGGCTGGCGTGCTGCAGCGAGCTGGCAAGCTGCTGATCGGCCAGCGCATGGCCGGGGACCGGCACGCGTTGAAGTGGGAGTTCCCCGGGGGGAAGGTGGAGATTGGGGAGACTCCGAAGGAAGCGCTGGAGCGGGAGTTGCGGGAAGAGCTGGGGGTGGAGTCGGTCATCGGTCCGGAGATCGCCCGCTACGAGCATAGCGTTTCCGGGAGGCCGCCCCTGATCCTGTTGTTCCACCGGGTGGACGAATTCTCGGGCGAGCCCGAGCCGAGGACGTTCGAGCGGATCGTGTGGGAGCTGCCCGGGGCGTTGCCGGAGTATGATTTTCTGGACGGCGACCTGGATTTTGTGCGGCGGATTGCGCGGGGGCGGATTGGGCTGCTGAGGTGAGGGGACCCGCTCCCTACCGGTCGCGGCTCGGGTGGTCGCGGCTCGGGCGGTCGCGGCTCGGGCGACGGGGACCCGCTCCCTACCGGTCGCGGCTCTATAATCGATGAAATGGACGAAGTGAGGCAATCGACGTGCGCGCTGGACTGTCCGGACGCCTGCGCGCTGCTGGTGGACGTGCAGGATGGCCGCGCGGTGCAGGTGCGGGGCAACGGGGCGCACCCGGTGACGCAGGGCTTCCTATGCGGGAAAGTCACGCGCTACCTGGAGCGTCAATACCATCCGGAGCGGCTGATGCACCCGCTGCGGCGGGCGGGAGCGAAGGGGGAGGGGCGGTTTGAGAGGATCACGTGGGAGGCGGCGCTGGATGAGATCGCGCTGAGGCTGGGCGAGGCGGCGGCGGAGTGGGGTCCGGAGAGCGTGCTGCCGTACAGCTACGCGGGCACGATGGGGTACTTGCAGGGGTGCGGAATGGACCGGCGGTTTTTTCACCGGTTGGGGGCGTCGCGGCTGGACAGAACGATCTGCGCCTCGGCGGGGGTGGCGGGGCTGATGGCGGCCTACGGCGCGCGGTTGGGCACGGCGCCGGAGGATTTCATCCACTCCAGGCTGATCATCGTGTGGGGGGCGAACATTCACGCCACCAGCATCCACCTGTGGCCGTTCATGGCGGAGGCGAGGCGGCGGGGGGCGCGGCTGGTGGTGATCGACCCGGTGGTGACGCGCACGGCGGCGCTGGCCGACGTGCACCTGAAGCCCTATCCGGGCAGCGACCTGGCGCTGGCGCTGGGGCTGATGCACGTCATCTTCCGGGAGGGCCTGGAGCGATGCGAGGGCGACCTGGCCTCGCTGCGGCGGCGGGCGGCGGAGTACACGCCGGAGCGCGTGGAGCAGTTCACGGGCATCCCGGCGGGCGATGTGGAGCGGCTGGCCCGGGAGTACGCCACCACGCGGCCGGCGGTGATCCGGGCCAACTACGGGGTGCAGCGCAGCGAGCGCGGCGGGCGCGCGGTGCAGGCGATTTCGCTGCTGCCGGCGCTGGTGGGCTCCTGGAAGGAGAAGGGCGGCGGGTTCCTGTTGACCACCTCGGGGGCTTTCGACATCAACCGGCAGGCGCTGGAGCGGCCCGACCTGGGCGGGCCGGCGCGGACGCTGAACATGACCACGCTGGGCCAGGCGCTGACGGGGGTGAACGATCCGCCGGTGAAGGCGCTGGTGGTGTACAACTCCAACCCGGCCGCAACAGCGCCAAACCAGCAGCTTGTGCGCCAGGGACTGGGGCGCGAGGACCTGTTCACGGTGGTGCTGGAGCATTTCCAGACCGATACGGCCGATTGGGCTGACATCGTGCTGCCGGCGACGACGTTTCTGGAGCACACCGACGCCTACTTCGCCTATGGCCACTACTACATGCAACTGGCCCGGCCGGTGGTGGCGCCGCCGGGCGAGGCGCGGCCGAACTCGGAGGTATTCCGGCTGCTGGCGCGGCGGATGGGGTTTGAGGACGGCTGCTTTGGCGATACGGACGAGGACATGATCCGGCAGATGCTGGACACGCCGAGCGCCTACCTGGCAGGAGTGACGCTGGAGAGGCTGGAACGGGAGGGGTTTGTGCGGCTCAATGTGCCGGAGCTGCCGTTTTCCGGCCGGCTGCCGGACTTGAGCGGAGAAGACCTGGAGTATGTGCCGCCGGTGGAGAGCCGGCTAGGGACGGCGCGGGGCTACCCGCTGGAGCTGGTGAGCTCGAAGAACCACGACAGCCTGAATTCGACCTTCGGCTTCCGGCCCGAGGCGGACGCGCAGACGGCGGTGCTGGAGATGCACCCGGAGGATGCGGCGGCGCGCGGGATCGCCGACGGAAGCGCGGTGCGCGTATACAACGCGCGCGGGGAGGCGCGGCTGGCGGCGCGGGTGGGCGAATTGGTGCGGCCCGGGGTGGTGCGGGCTCCGATGGTGCGCTGGGCGCGGAGCGCGGCGGACGGGAAGAACGTGAACGTGCTGATCTCAGACCGGCTGACCGACATCGGAGGCGGCCCGGTGTTCTACAACTGCCTGGTGGAGGTGGCGCCGTGCGAAGAGTAGCCGCGCTGGCTTTGCTTGCCGGGTTGACAGTGGGCGGCTGCAAGAGGGCCCGCCACACCAACCCGGGGGCGACGATTGAAGAACAGACCGAGCTGGCCAGCGCGATCGGCGTGGCCGAGCGGCAGGACTCGTCGCAACTGCTGAGCGGCTTTCACGAGGTGGAGCAGGGGGCCTGGCGGTGGACGATGAAGGAGTTCGCGGTGAGCCTGGCGCCGCCGCCGGAGTCGGCCTTGAAGGGCGTGAGGCTGGAACTGGAATTTTCGTTGCCGCAGGCGGTGGCGGGGAAGCTGATGGGGATGAGCATCACGCCGGCTGTGTCCGGGGTGAGACTGAAGCCGTTCAAGGTGGAGAAGGCCGGCGACCAGAAGGCGAGTTTCGAGGTCTCCTACGAGCAGTTGCGGGGCGAGGCGGTGATTGTCCAGTTCTTTCTGGACAAGTGGATCGCGCCGGGCGACGGTGACTCGCGCGAACTGGGCCTGGTGGTCTCCCGGATCGGGTTCTTCCCGCGATGAAACGCGCCCGTGACGCCGCGCTGTGGGCCGTGCCCCTGGCGTTCTACGTGTGGATGTTCTGGTACGGGTCGCGAGCCTGGTTCCAGCAGGACGATTTCGCCTGGCTGGGCCAGGGGATGCACATTTCGACGTGGCGGGACTTTGTGGAGGCGCTGCTTGTACCGCAGGCGCAGGGGACGATCAGGCCCTGGAGCGAGCGGCTGTTCTTCATCGCGTTTTATGAGTGGTTCGGGCTGGATCACCGGCCCTACCACCTGTGGGTGGCGCTGACACAGGCGGCCAACCTGCTGTTGCTGCAATCGATCATGCTGCGGCTGACGGGGTCGCGGCTGGCCGCGGTGGCGGCGCCGGTGATCTGGCTGTGCAATGTAGGGCTGGCCACGCCGCTGTCGTGGTTGTCTGCCTACAACCAGGTGTTGTGCGCGTTCTTCCTGCTGTGCGCGTTCCGGCTGCTGCTGGCGGAGAGGTGGAAGTGGCAGTGGGCGGTCTTCCTGCTTGGTTTCGGGGCGCTGGAGATCAACGTCGTCTATCCGGCGCTGGCGGCCGGCTATTGCCTGCTGTTCGCCCGGCAGCACCTGCGGAGAGCGCTGTGGATGTTTCCGGCCAGCGGGGTGTATGCGTTGGTGCATTTCGCCGTGGCGGCCAAGCCTACGGAGGGGCCCTACGCGCAGCACTGGGGCCCGTCGATGGTGCCGACCTACCTCGACTACGGCGCGATGATGCTGGGCGGCGGGCTGGTGAAACCGGGCTGGAATCTGCCGCAGGACGCCTGGCGATGGGTGGCGGCGGCGCTGGCGGCGGCGCTGGTCTACCTGGCGGTCAAGGCGTGGAGGCGGGGAGAGCGTCTGCCGGTTTTCGGCTTGATGTGGTTTTCGATCGTGATCGCCCCGGTGCTGCCGCTGCGCGAACACGTGATGGACTACTACCTGGCCATCCCATCGATTGGCCTGGCCATGCTGCTGGCCAGCCTGCTCGCGCGCTGGCGGGCGGCGGTGGTGGTGGTGATCGGCGTCCACCTACTGTTCTCCGTGCCGGTGAGCCGGATGACAACGCGCTGGCGGTTTGAACGCGGGTACAAGGTGCGGGCGCTGGTGGAGGGGATGGAACGGGCGCACCAGTTGCATCCCGGCAAGCTGATCCTGCTGAGCGGGGTCGACAGCGAGGTGTTCTGGTCCGGCTTTTTCGATCGCCCGGCGCGGCTCTTCGGGCTGACCGAGGTCTACCTGGCGCCGGGCTCGGACGGGGCGATCGATCGTCACGAAGACCTGGGGAACGTCAGCCAGTACATCTGCTCAACGGTAACAGCGGCGAGGGCGTTGGCGGTGGGCCGGGCGGTGGTCTACCGTTTCGATGGCGTCCAGTTGCACAACATCACGCGCAAGTTCTACCGGACGATGCCGCCAGAAAGCCTGAAGATGCGTCCGGAGATGGTGGAGGTAGGCCAGGAGGCGTTCGCGCGCGACCTGGGGGAGGGGTGGTATGCGTCCGACGGCGGCTGGCGGTGGATGGGAAGGCGGGCGGAGGTGTTCCTGGCCGCACCGTCGAAGGCGGGACAGAAGCTCTATGTGAAGGGCTACTGCCCGGAGCCGTGGCTGAGCAGGCCGGTTGTGCTGACGGTGTGGGGAGCTGGGCGGCGCCTGGGCAGTGTGTCGATTACGCGGGCAACCGCATCATTTGAATACACTTTCGAGCTGCCGGCGGAGCTTGTGGGACTGCCTGAGATGAAGGTGGCGCTGGAGGTGGACAGGGCCCACAGGCCGGCGGATGATCCACGGGAGCTGGGGCTGACATTCGGACAGTTGGGATTGCGCTGAGGGTGTGGCGGCCGGCGGGCGATCATTAAAGTCCTTCATGGGGTGAGAGGAATAGTGGAATCGTGAAACATATCTGGATAGATTGCGTCTGAGTAAATACGTTGGTAATGATTCCCGTTGCAACCGCCGATAAGGTGCAGTATGCTGGACAGCCCTAGACGATCTTACGAGATGACCCATCCGGCAGATGAGGGCCATCCGGCAGATGAGGGATGGAGCGGCAGGGGCCGTTCGGGTCCGAGGTAGCCTTCAGCGAGAAGATCCCGTCTGCCTGACGGGTTCAAGCGACGAGAGCCAGCGACTGTGGGATTCGAGGTAAGGATCCTGCGGGAATGGCGGCTTGAGAGAGGTGGTTCGAAGTTGGCAAGTGAATTGCTAGGTGTGGTATCCTAGCAGATCGTAAAAGTCCGATGGTGTGACGGAAGCTAGTAAGGACCAGTTACTAGGGATTGCCTATGTCAGGTAAACTGAGCGTAACACGCTCAACTTCTGAAACTTTTTGGCGACTCCGACGTCTATCGGGTTTGACGGGCAAGTAGAAGAAAAAGAGCTGGGAGATGGAGCCATGACCAAGACGGAGCTGAACAAATACAGGCAGGTACTAGAGACCAAGCTGGGCGAGTTGTCGCATGCGGTGCGTGATCGTGAAGGGATCGTGATTGAGAAGAGTCCGGATGCGTTGGACGAAGTGCAGCATGCGGCGGAGCGTGAGCTGGCGATCCGGAATCTCGATCGCGAATCGCACCTGTTGCGCAATGTGCGGGCAGCTCTGAGGCGCATGAACGAGGGCGCTTATGGGGTTTGCCTGCACTGCGAGGAAGACATCAACCCGAAGCGGCTGAACGCCGTGCCGTGGGCGCCGTTCTGCATCGACTGCCAGGAACTGGCGGATCGGAACAGGGACCAGGATTCGGAGATGTTTGAGGAGTTGATGGTCGCCTGACCGGTAGAGTTCCGGGAATTGAGGAGGGCGCGGGCCATGGGCTCCGCGCCCTTTTTGTGTGCCGGCGTGGAGACCGGTGCATCCGGATGGGACGCGGGGCGAGAAAGTGTATCAAAAGCGGACGTCAGCGCAGGGCGATGACGGAGAACATGCGGGCGGCGGGGTTGCGGTCGCGGCGCCAGGAATGAAAATCCGGTCCACCGCAGAAAGTACAGGGTGGCAGGGGGTCGATGTGGGCGGTTTGCAAGCCGGCGGCGAGCAACTGGCGAAGATTAGCCTGGCGGAGATCGATGCGGGTTTGCTGGTGGAGGTCGGAGCGTTCGGGGAAGAGTGGGTGAAAGAGAGGGGCGACGTCGGGGCCGACTTCAAAGCAGCAGGGACCGATGGAGGGGCCGAAGGCGGCATGGAGGTGGGCGGGCAGAGCGCCGTAGAGAGAATACAGGCGGGAGACTGCGGCGGCGGCGATATTGGAAAGGGTGCCGCGCCAGCCGGCGTGGACGGCGGCGGCGCAGCGGGTGACGGGATCGGCGATCAGAATGGGAAGGCAATCGGCGGTCTTGACCCCCAACTGAACTCCGGCCTGGCGGGTGACGAGCGCATCGCCTTCGGAGGCGGGGGTGCACGCGGGGGCTTCGAGCACGGTGGAAGAGTGAATCTGATGGAGGAGCAGGACGCCAGGAGGGGCTTGGGCGGCGGAGGTGAGGAAGGCGTGGTGGAGCCAGTCGAACTGGCTCAGGAGTGTGGAGGCGAAGGAATCGGGCGAGGCCTTGACGATGCTCACGCGGCGGGGTTCTGAACCTGGGCGATCATGACCTGCTTCTTGAAATTGTCGAGCATGGACTCCTCCAGGCGCACCTCGGTGGGGCGCCGGATGAGACTCATCTGATCGATCTTGTCCTGCAGTTTGAGCAGAGCGTAGAAGAGGTTTTCAGGCCGCGGCGGGCAACCGGAGACGTAGACGTCGACGGGCACGATCTTGTCGACGCCCTGGAGCGTGGCGTAGGTATTGAAGGGACCCCCGGCGCTGGAGCAGGCGCCCATGGAGATGACCCACTTGGGCTCGGGCATCTGGTCGTAGATGCGCTTCAGCACAGGCGCCATTTTGAGGGTGACGGTGCCGGCGACGATCATCAGATCGGACTGGCGCGGGCTGGGGCGGAAGACCTCGGCTCCGTAGCGCGCGATGTCGAAGCGCGAGGCCGAGGCGGCGATCATCTCGATGGCGCAGCAGGCCAGGCCGAACGTCAGCGGCCAGACGGAAGACTTACGGGCCCAATTGAAGACATAGTCGACCGAGGTGACGAGGAGGTTCCTCTCGTTCGGATTTTCGAGGTACATGCGCGCTCCGTGCCGTTATTGTATCAGGACGGGCGGGGGCGGCGATTGGAGGGCGGACATGGAGGGCGGGCATAAAGGGCATAAAGGACTAGCGTCGCGACGACCGTGTGATAGACTGTGTCCGCCGCGAGAGCGGTGGAGGTTTCCATGCGCGCGAAGCTGCTTCGATCCGTGGACGGCTTGGCCATCCTGCTGGCCGTGCTGGTTCTCACCATGATGCTTGTGCAACCGTCCTGGAGCCAGGTTCTGTACGGTTCCATTGTCGGAACCGTGGAAGACCCGTCAGGCGCTATCGTGCCTGGCGCAAAAGTCAGTCTGACCAACACAGCCACCGGATCGATTCGCGAAGTCCAAGCCGATGAGCAGGGCCGCTACAACGCTCTCAGCCTGCCGGCCGGCACTTATGACATTGTGGTCACCTCTTCGGGCTTCCGCACCTTGACGCGAACGGGCATCGAGGTCACCATCAACAGTGTCACGCGCGTCGTCGCGCGACTCGAAGTGGGCCAGATCAGCGAGCAGGTGACCGTATCGGCCTCCACCATCGCCCTGCAAACCGACCGTTCCGACACGCGCGCCGAGATCAGCGCCAAGACCGTGGTGGAACTGCCTCTGCCTGCCTACCGGAACTATCAGAGCATGATCAACCTGGTACCTGGCGCCACGCCGGCGATGGTCCAAAACTCGATGGGCGCCTCGCCACAGCGGTCGCTCACCACCAACGTAAACGGCACCAACCGCAACAACAACAACACGCGCGTCGACGGCGCCATCAACGTCTACATCTGGCTGCCTCACCACACCCTGTACAATCCGCCTGTCGAATCGATCGAGACCGTCAACATCTCCACGTCGTCGTTTGACGCCGAACAGGGCATGGCCGGCGGCGCGGCGGTCACGGTTGCCACCAAGTCCGGGACCAATCAAATCCGCGGTTCGGCCTTCTGGTACCACGACAACCAGCACCTTTACGCCCGGCCTTTCTTCTATCGCATCAATGAGAATAAGCCGCCACTGCCGAAGTCGATCGTGAATATTCCCGGCGGCACCATTGGCGGCCCGATTATCAAGAACAAGCTATTCTACTTCTTCAGTTTTGAGCGGACCTGGGAGCGCACCGGCGTATTTGCCAACTCCAGCGTTCCTCCGGCAGACATGCGCGCAGGGAACTTCTCCGCGTATTCTGGCCTCGGCGCCATCTATGATCCGCTGACTGGCGACGCGAATGGCGTCGGCCGCACGCCCTTCGCCAATTACCAGATCCCCTCGTCCCGCTTTTCCCCCACCTGGACCAAGATCCAGCGACTGGCCCCCCTGCCCAACCAACAGGCCACCGACACCTTCGGACTCAGTAACAACTATTTCAGTTCCGCCACGTCCGGGCTAACGCGAGACCAGTACGACGTCAAATCCAACTACAACATCAACGCCAAGCTGATGATATGGGGCAAGTACTCCCACATGAATGCACCGGTTGAGGGGGCGGGCGCCCTCGGCGAACTCACCGGTCCAGGGCTGGGTCAACTGGGCAAGGCTGACGTTCGCATCATCATGCCCAGTTTCGGCTTCAACTTGACGATGTCACCGACGTTCCTCATCGACGGCGTCTTCGGCCACACTCGGTTCAAGAATATAGCCCTCGGCCCCGACTTTGGGAAAAATTGGGGATCGGAGGTCTGGGGCATCCCCGGCACCAATGGCGGCAAGGCCTTTGCCGGCGACATCCGCTACTCGGGCCAGCCCTGCATATCAAACGGCTTCACTACGTGGGGCAACTGCTCTTCGTCGAATCCCAACTTCTATAACGACAACAGTTACACCTACACCACAAACTTTTCGAAGGTGAAGGGCGCGCATGAGTTCCGTTGGGGCGTCGATATCGTGCGTCATGCCATGAACCACTGGCAGCCAGAAATCGCCAATCCTCGCGGCAACCTCGCTCCCACCGGCAACGCCACCGTGCTCAATGGCCAAGTCGCCCGCACCAGTCACACTTATGCCGCCGGCCTGCTCGACATCCTGGGGAGCGCCAACAAGTCGGTGCAGTTTTTCGACATGCTCACCCGCGAATGGCAGAATGGTTTTTACTTCCGCGATCGCTGGCAAGTTACGCGGAGCCTCACCCTGAACATCGGCGCACGTTATGAGTACTACCCGCTCCTGAGCCGTGGTGATGGGCGTGGCCTGGAGAGATGGGATCCTTCCACGAACCTGGTCACCATAGGCGGCGTTGGCAACGTGCCACAGAACAACGGCATGACCGTTTCGAAGAAGCTCATCGCGCCCCGGCTCGGCTTTGCCTGGCGCCTGAACGACAACACTGTGATTCGCGCCGGCTATGGCATCACGTTCAACCCGATGGTGGTTTCCCGTCCGTTGCGCGGCCTGTATCCGTCGACGATCGCTGCAAATTGGGTGGCCCCTACTCAATTCGGCTACTACGGGACTCTCACCCAGGGCATCCCTGATGTGCCGACGCCCGACATCAGTTCCGGCACGATCCCGTTGCCGGCCACGGTCAACATGGGCCCCCGCAGCCCGTATGCCGGCCAGCTGCATCGCGGCTACATTCAAAGCTGGAACTTGACCCTCGAGCGCAAGCTCCCGGGCGACTTCCTCGTTTCGGCGGGCTATGTCGGCAACCAGACCGTCCGGCAGTTCCTGGACGTGGACATCAATGCCGCCACATTCATCGGCGGCGGTCCGGCCAGCCGTCCGCTGGTGGCAACGCAGAACCGCCTGATTGAAGCCCTCATGTGGGACGGTTGGGGCAATGCGAATTACCATTCGCTCCAGGTCGCGCTCAACAAGAATCTGTCTCGCGGCCTCTTCATGAAGGGCGCATATACCTGGTCGAAGGCGATCAGTTTGTCTGACGAAGACGGCTGGGCGGGTATGCCACTGGTCAATATGCCCAGCGCTCTCGGTCGTAACCGCTCCGTGACCGGTTACGACCGCACGCAGATGTTGGTCATGAGCTGGGTCTACGAGTTGCCCTGGGGCAAGGGCCGTCCATTCGCCCTCTCGGGCATCGCCAACCATGTCATGGGCGGCTGGCGTGTCAACGGCATTTACTCTGCTTACAGTGGGACGCCGTTCACCGTCACGGCCAGCACAACATCGCTTAATACGCCTGGCTCGAACCAGACCGCCGACCAGATCGGTGAAATCGTCAAAATCGGCGCTGTCGGCGCCGGCACGCAGTACTTCGACGTCCAATCCTTCCGCGATCCCAACTTCCAGCGCCCGACCGGCACGTATCGTTTCGGAACCATGGGCCGCAACTCCATACGCGGGCCTGGCTTCCAAAAAGCCGACCTCGCCCTGTTCAAGGATTTCAACCTGACGGAACGCCTTCTCCTGCAGTTCAAGGCCGAGGCGTTCAACTTCACCAATACGCCGCGATTCAACAATCCGGCGTCCAACGTTAGCGCCATGACAGTGAATCAAACCACTGGCGCGATCACGAACACCAACAACTTTATGGCCGTCACCAGCGCTTTTGACGGCCAGGAACGCAAGTTCCGCTTCGGCCTGCGTCTGTCGTTCTAGGCGCCGGTTACAAAACGACCTTGGGCACCCGCTCCCTCACGGTCGCGGCTCTATTGCAGACGCGGGCGCATGGCGGCCTCGCTCCCTCACGGTCGCGGCTCTGACATGTTGCGTTCCGGCTATGCTGAAACGGTGAAGGCAATCGAGTACGGCAAAGGCAGTCTCCATCCGTCCGAGGCGGCTTCCTACGCCTGCCGCGCAACTGGCGCGCGCATCCGCCAGATCACAGGGCACCCGTCGATCAACCATCTCAGCTACTTCCTGCAGAGCTCATTCACCCCGGATTCGAAGAGCCTGATCTTCACCTCCTATCGCAGCGGGAGCGCACAACTGTTCGAAGCCGCCTTTCCGGATGGAACGATTCGCCAGTTGACCGACGGCGCGCCGATTCATCCCTACTCGCCGACGCTTTCGCCGGACGGCGGGCGCGTCTATTTCGTCAGGGGAGGAAGCATCTGGGTTCTCGACCGGACTAGGCTGGACGAGAGATTGGTGGTGAAGTTCGACGGGGCGCAGTTGGGCGAGTGCACCCTCGGCGACGGTGGCAAGTGGATGACGGCGGCGATCAAGCAGGGCTCGCTCCAGGGCCTTGTCGCCGGCCGATCGGACGGTTCGGGCTGGCGCGTGATTCCGTTTTCGCGAACGGTAATCCACCCGCAGTTTCACCCCCTGGATCCCGAGTGGATCGAGTTTGCCGGCGATCCTGCGCCGCGCATGTATCGCGTTCGCCGTGATGGCACGGGGCTGGAATGCCTCTACGCGCACCATGGTTCGGAGTGGATCACCCACGAGACTTTCCTCGGCAAGACCGGCGACCTGGTTTTCGTCCATTGGCCGAAATGCCTCTATCGCATGGACTGGACCTCGCGGGCCATCACACGCCTCACCGACTACAGCGTGTGGCACATCAGCCCCAATCGCGACGGCACGAAGGTGCTGTGCGACACCAATCATCCCGACGAAGGCATCTTCCAGATCGACGTAGCCACCGGCAAGCGCCGCCTGATCTGCCTGTCGGAGTCGGCCAACGGCGGTACGCAGTGGTCCAAGGGCAAGCCGGCCGATTGGAAGGTGGACTCAAAGTCCAGCCTGAGCTGGCTGGAAGTGCCCACCGATTCGATCTACGGACCGCAGTGGACGCATCCGCATCCGTGCTATTCGCCGGACGAAAAGCTGGTGACCTTCACCAGCAATCGCACTGGCTTCGCGCAGGTTTACGTGGCTGAAAACACCGTGACGCGGTAGGTGAGCACAAGGGGCTTGCCGGGCAGCAGAGTGAGAGGCTGAAGGCCGGGGTAGTTCACCGCGAGGTAGCCGTAGTGGCGCAGGCACCAGCCGTTGGGGAACGCGGGGTTCCCTGCCCCATCTTCGATGCGCGCGCCGGCGCGGCGTCCCTCGAAGACGCCCTCCAGTTCCGCCCAGGGGTGTTTCACCATGTCGCTGTCGTTCACTTCGACCGCCCCGGCGCCGGCCTCCGCCCTGAGGATCGTCTCAGAGCGCGGCGCGAAGCGCATGCCGAAGCCGCCGTAGCCTTTGATCTCGCGGCCGGAGATCTCAACCGGCGCGCCCACCGCCTCGAATGTCAGTTTCACCTCGAAACTCCGGCGGCCGCCGGCGGCCCGGTGGACGGTCAGCTCGACAGTCTCCTTCACCGCTTTGCGTTCGCCGGCAAACCACCCATTCTCGACGGCCAGCACTGCGCTACGGCCCGAGACCCGGCGCGACTTCCACCGGACGAATCGTTGATGCATCCCCTCGACGGCCCAGACATCATGGGTTTTGCCCTCGAACCTGACGATGGGCCAGCTCCAGCAGATTCCCCGATGGTGGGGGTGATCCTTGGGGAAATCATCGGTCAGGACCGTCCCATCCGGAGCATACACAGGATGGATGTAGGAGGAGCGGCGGTACTTTTCATTCACGCCTTCCCGCAGCATCATGCCGTGGTTGTAGACGAGCACTGGTTTGCCGTCCTCGCTGAGTTCGAGCGACGAAGGGGTGACCTGGCGGAACTGGAACGGGCCCGCGGCGGGCAGCGGAACCGAGGCGAGCGACAACAGCACGGGAGCCGTCCAGCACGCTGGAGCGCGTCCAAGACCTGCGCGCCTCATGCCGGCACGATCCGTTCAGCGGCCGCGTCCCACTTCATGTATTTTCGCCGGCGCTGCGACAGGATGCCGAACTGGCAGGCCGCAACGCCGTAGTAGCCGAGCGTGGCGTCGCACTTGAGCGGCTCGTTGTGGCGGATGGCGTTGATCAGATTGCGCAGATGCAGTTCCGTGTCCTCGCCGCCCGTCTTGCGGTGCACGATCTCCTTCATCTCCTTCTCATAGAGCTTCTGAGGCTTGATCACGAATCCCGTGGGAGTGAATTCCAGCGTTGCCTTATGGCCCCGCAAGGTGTGCGCCACCGGCGTATCGTTGGCCAACGACGAAATCAGCAGGACTGTCGGTCCACCCGGATAGTCGAGCATGATGTTGATGGTGTCGGGAACCTCGCCCTTGCTGCCGGGGAACTGGAATTTGCCGCCGTGCGCGGAGCCGTACTCGGGGAACTTCAACCCCAGCGCCTTGATCAGGCGCGTGACCCGGTGGACGAACAGCCCGGCCGGGACTCCGCCGGAATAGTCGAAGTAGCGGATCCAGTTGAAATAGCGCTCGGCGTCGAACGGGCGCTTCGGCGCCGGTCCCAGGAACAGATCCCAATTGAAGTTGACGCCCGGCTTGATGTCGGGATCGACCGGCTTGAGCCAGTAGTCGTCCCGGTAGTTGCGGGAGTAGTCGATCTGCGCGATCACAACCTTGCCGAGCGTGCCGTCCTGCACGAACTTGTACGCGGTCTCGTAGGAGTCGTCCGACATGGCCTGGACGCCCACCTGCATCTTCACGCCCGTCTCGCGGATCTTCGCCACCACGCGCTTGGCCTCTTCCACCGAGTGCGTCATCGGCTTTTCGCAGTAGATGTGCTTGCCCGCGCCGGCGGCGTCGATGGCCATCTGCCCGTGCCAGTGGTCGGGCGTGGCGATGACGACGACATCGACGTCCTTGTTCGCCAGCAACTCGCGGTAATCCTGATATGGCCGGCCGCCGGTCAACTGAGCCGCCTGCTGCGCGCGCTTGTCGAAGACATCGCACACCGCGTTGATTTCGACCTTTTCGGTCTCCTTCATCTTGAGCAGCGTGGCGATGTGAGCCCCGATGCCCCTGCCGCCGCAGCCGATCACGCCGACCCGGAGCCGGTCGGAGGGCGGTTGAACCGCGGCAAACGCGGCGCTGCCCGCGAATTCTCTTCTCGATATGGTGCTCATGTTGCCTCCAGTCTTCGACGCGGTGTCAGGATCACAAGGGGAACGACTCGCCGCGGGTGGGCACGGTGACGGGCAGTCCGTAGAGGCCCTGGATGGCCTTGGCGAGGGCGGCGGACTGGGACGGCTCGCCGTGAACGAGAAAGACGTGCTTGAGGGTGGCGGCCATGGGCCGCAGCCAGGCCAGCAGCTCGCCCTGGTCGGCGTGGCCCGACAGTTCGTTGAGCTTGACGACTTCGGCGCGGAGGCGCATGGGTTCGCCGAAGATGGGCACCTCGGGCCACTTGTCGACGATCTTTCGGCCGAGGGTGTGTTCGGCCTGGAAGCCGGTGATGAGAACCATGTTGCGGGGGTCCTCGATGGTGTTGCGCAGGTGGTGCAGGATGCGGCCCGCCTCGCACATGCCGGAGGCGGAGATGATGATAAACGGCCCGCGCAGGTCGTTGAGAGCCTTGGATTCGTTCACTTCGCGGACGTAGCGCAACATGCGGAAGCCGAAGGGGTCCTCGCCGTTCTCTAGGAACGTGCGAGTCTCGTCGTCGAACAGGTTGGCGTGGCGGCGGAAGACTTCGGTGACGTTCACGGCCAGGGGGCTGTCGACGAAGATGGGGATGCCGGGGATGCGGTTCTCGTTGGCCAGTTCATGGAGCAGAAGGATGACCTGCTGGGTGCGGCCAACGGCGAAGGCGGGGATGACGATCTTGCCGCCCCGCTGGCAGGCGCGGTTGACGGCGTCGGCGAGTTTGTCCTTCACGGCCTGGACGGTCTTGTGGAGGCGGTCGCCGTAGGTGGACTCCATGATGACGTAGTCGACCGGGGGCATCTCCTGGGGGTCTTTGGTGATGGGCAGATTGCGGCGGCCGATGTCGCCGGAGAAGGCGAGGCGGAGGCGGCGGCCGTTTTCGTTCAGGTCGAAAACCAGTGAGGCGGAGCCGAGCATGTGGCCGGCGTCCAGCGGTTGGAAGGAGATGCCGGGAGCGACTTCCTTGGTGGTGGCTTCGGGCACCGGCTGCATGAGCGGCAAGGTGCGTTCGGCGTCGGCGATGGAGTAGAGGGGCTCGACGACGTCAAGGCCGTTTTCGAGGTCGAGCGAGCGGCGGCGGGCCTTTCTCTTGGAGAGAAACGCGGCGTCCTTTTCCTGGAGGTAAGCCGAGTCCAGGAGCATGGAGTGGAGCAGGTCGATGGTGGCCGGGGTGGCGTAGATGGGGTTGTCAAAGCCGCCTTTGACGAGGGTGGGCAGGTTGCCGGTGTGGTCGATGTGGGCGTGGGAGAGGAGCACGGCATCGACGCTCGGCGGGCTGAAGGGGAAGTTCGCGTTGCGTTCGCGGGCTTCCTTGCGGTGGCCCTGGTAGAGGCCGCAGTCGAGCAGATAGCGGGAGCCGTTGAGGGCGAGCTCGTGCATGGAGCCGGTGACGGTCTGGGCGGCGCCCCAAAAGGTGAGCTTCATGGAGACAGCATGACACAGGCGCGCGGCGCGATAGGGAGATCAGGGCAGCAGGACGGCCTTGGCGATGAGAAAGGCGTAGACGGCGATGAAGCCGAAGCAGGCCTTCTCCTCTTTGTTGCGGCGGTAGAGCGCCCAGCAGAAGCGCTGCGGAGGCATGCGGGCGGGAATTCGCGGAAACAGTTGCGGGACGCGGGCGGCGTAGTCCTTGAATTCCGGAAAGAGGCGGGCGAGGTGCTGCTCCTCGAGTTCCATGACAGGCAGATAGACAAAGAGGAAGACGGCGCCGGCCAGAGCGGCCAGTGTGGGGCGGGCGGCGGCGACGGTGCAGCCGAGGGCGGTGAGCAGCGTGCCGATGTAGAGCGGGTTGCGGACGAAGGCGTAGGGGCCGGAGGTGGTGAGGGTGTCGTTCTTGCGGAGGTGCCCGGCAGCCCAGCCGCGGACGGCTAGGCCGAACAGGGCGATGGGAAGGCCAAGCAGCAGCGTGGGCAGGACGGGTTGGGCGAGCCAGACGAAGGCGGCGGCAAGCAGGAGTCCGGATGGGACGCGAAGGCGCTGGACGGCGTCGGCGTAGGGTTTGGGGAAGATGGACATCAGAGTCTGGAAGAGAGCGCTGCGAAGACCTGATCGGGACCGATGGCGCGCATGGAGGGATGGATCTCCTCCCCGCGATTGTAAGTGGTTTGGGCGCCGGGGGCGCGGATGACGGCGAATGTAGGGGAGTAGGGGCCGTTGCGGGCGGGGTCTGTGGGGCCGAAAAGGGCGACGCCGGGGCGATGGAGGGCGGCGCCGAGATGCATGGGGCCGGAATCGACTCCGAGGACGGCGGCTGCGCGGCGGGTGGCGTCAATCAGGCCTGCGACGGAGGAGATGTGGACTTCGGCGGAAGAGACGGTGCGGAGCGCGGGCTCATGCGCGGGGGCGCCGTTCAGGACCAGCGGGGCGCCCAGCTCATGACGCAGGCGGCGGGCCAGGACGGCGTAGTTTTCGAGCGGCCACTGTTTGGAGGTCCAACCGGCGAAGGGCGAGACGAGGACGAATGGACCCGAGGGCAGAACGCCTTCGGACCGGCCGGGGGGCAGCGGAAACTCGGTGACGGGGATCGCCGCACCGGCCGCGGCGGCGATTTCGAGGTTCATATCGACAACGTGGCTGGAGCGGGTCTCCACCGGATCGCTGTAGAGCAGCGCCGCCGCCTTTTCGCGAACCTGCGTCACGCGGAAGCCGTAGACGCGGCGCGTGCGGGCGAGTGCGGCGACCAGGGCGGACTGGGCGAGCCCCTGGAGGTCGACGGCGAAGTCGAAAGCAGCGCGGCGGAGCGCGGTGGCGGCGGCGCGCACGCTCGAGTAGCTGCGGCGGTCGATGAAGATGAGCTCATCGGCCAGGCCGCCGTCCTCGAGGAGGTCACGCCACTTCGGGTGGATCGCCCAGGCGATGGAGGCGCCGGGGAATGCCGCCTTCAGCGAAGCGACGGCGGGCATGGCGTGGAGGATGTCGCCCATGGCGCCGAGGCGGACGATGAGGATGCGGGAAACTTCCATTCAGTTCTGGCGGCGGTGGACGAATTCGATGAAGGCAGCCGAGGCTGACGCGTCCTCGGCCCGAAAGTCGAGCGCCGGCTCGGGCGCCTGGGGACCGTCGAGGACGACGAGATCGACGACGCGCAGGGCGGCGACCAGTTCGGCGCGGGCGCGGGCGGGGAGGATGGGTCGCGGCGGGTCGGTCACGACGACGGCGAGGAAGGGCGCCTGGCCGCGGGCGGCGGCGAGGCGGGCGGCGTGGACGGCCAGCAGAGGATCGAAGTGGCCGGCGGCGACGATGGCGCCGGCGGGAATCAGGAGGCGGGCTTCGGCGGCGGGGACGATCTTGGCGCGGGTGTCCATTTACTTCACATCACCTACTTCACATCCATTTGTAACAGCAACTCATGCGCCGCCGCGACCACTTCGCCGGAGGCGACGGCGGTCATGCAGCGGTGATCGATGGGGCATTCGCGCAGCAGGCAGGGGCTGCAGTCGAAGCCGTGCCGGACGACGCGGGCCAGGGGGCCGGTGGGGCCGGTGGTGACGTGGTTGGTCGCGCCGAAGACGGCGACTGTGGGCACGCCGAGGGCGGAGGCGATGTGCATGGCGCCGGAGTCGTTGGTGAGGAAGAGCATGCAGGAGGCGGCCAGCGAGATGAACTCCTCCAGCGTGGTTTCGCCGGCGTGGTTGTGGGCGTCGATTCCGCGGGCCGCCAGGCCGCCTCGCACCTGTTCACACAGAGTGCGCTCCTGGGCGGAGCCGAAGATCGCCACGCCGGCCTGAAGCGGGGCGGCGAGCAGGGCGGCCGATTCTGCGAACCGCTCCGGCAGCCAGCGTTTGGCCGAGCCGAAAGCGGCGCCCGGGCTGACTCCGATGAGGGGCCGTGGAGCCGGGTGAATGCCGGCAAGCCGGACCAGCGGCTGGGAGGGGAGTTGATCGAGCCAGCCGATGCGCCGCAGCAGTTCCAGGTAATAGAAGCTCTCGTGGGGCGGGATGGCGCCCTTGTCCGGAACGGGAACGGCGCTGGTGAGCAACGGGGCTCTGCCGTCGCGGGCATAGCCGATGCGGCGCGGGATGCCGGCCAGGAAGGTGACCAGCGCGGCGTCGAAGGCGTTCTGGAGGAGCACGGCGCAGTCGAAGCGTTTGCGGCGCAGCAGCCGGGCGATGGCGAGGCGGTCCTGGACACCCTGCCAGCCTGGGGCCGGCTGGTAGGGGATGATTTCGTCGGCGAAGGGCTGGCGCCGGTAGAGCCCCTCTACCCACGGGCGCGCGAGCACGGCGATGTGGGCCTGGGGGAAGCGGGCGCGCACGGCGGCCAGCGCTGGCAGGCTCATGACGGCGTCGCCCACCCAGTTGGTGGCACGGATCAGGATGCGCGAGTAGGGCTCCACTCCTCCCAGAGTAGAATAGGACGCGTGACTGAGGCCTGGCAGGGCTGGCCGCTGGACGATTTCACGCTGGACGGTGGCGCACAGCGAGTGGCGCCGGCGGGGTCTCTACCAGTCCACGACCCGCACCTCTGGCACGGCGGGACGGCGAACCGCACAGGCGGCGGCCGGTGTTGGACCGTGCGGACCCAGGCAATCCGGTCCCCGATCATCCGATCCGCCGGGGGTGAACATCTGATGATTTCCGGCGGGAATCTAAGGTCGTCCATCGAGGGCTCGATACCGGCCAAAGTCTTGCGGCAACGGTGACTTTCTCATGCGGAAGCCCGAGCCGCCTGCTACGATATTGAACCACTGAGGGATTTTCTAGGTAAATTCACTTAGGCGACAATGAAACCTTAGTTCTATGTAAAATCGGGACTTTTGAGTGATTGGCACGCCACTGGTACCACGGTACCTTTGAGCATGTCGTGTCTTCCCCTTAGGTGTTTTCGGAGGGCTCGACCTGAGAAGACGATGTGGAGTAAACCGATGATCCGTAGAGAATGGCTGGCATTGGTTGGGTTGGCGACCATTCCTTGGTTCTCCTTACGAGCGGAGGGCAGCAAGCTCTCGCCCGATCTTCGAGACAACCTCACACCGGGCAGGCCTGCTGTCCAGGTGATCATCCAGTGGAAACAGCTCCCTGGCTGGCTGCAAGCGGAAAAGATCAGGCAACGCCAGGGCGTCGTAAAGCAGAACTTCCACGCCGTGCAGGCTACCCTCGCCGCGCTTCCCGCTGAACAGCTTGCCGGGTTGGCTTCCGACCTGGACGTGGATTACATCACGCCAGACCGCCCGCTGAAGGGAACGCTGGATTACTCCGCACCGACGGTGGGCGCGACTCTGGCCTTTCGCAGCGGCTGGACCGGCAAGGGGGTGGCGGTGGCGGTCATCGACTCCGGCGTCGGTTACCACCCGGATCTGGCGGACGTAATCGGCGGACAGGCCGGCACGAGCCGTGTTGTGTATTCAGAGAACTTTGTCCCGGGCGAGAGCTCCGCGGCCGACACCTACGGGCACGGTACTCACGTGGCGGGGATCGTCGGAGGATACGGCGCGACTTCAACCGACCCGAACTATAAGGTGAGCATCCAGGGCATGGCGCCTGGAGTCAAGATCGTGAACCTCCGCGTCCTCAACGGGACGGGAGCAGGACGAGACAGCGACGTCATCCGCGCTATCGAGCGCGCGATTGCCCTGAAGAACCAGTACAACATCCGCATCATCAACCTGTCGCTGGGACGGCCGGTGTTCGAGAGCTACACTCTGGACCCGCTGTGCAGGGCAGTGGAAACCGCCTGGAATGCAGGGATCCTGGTGGTTGTCGCCGCCGGCAACGAGGGGCGAAACAACAGCGCCGGGACCAACGGTTACGGAACCATCGGCTCGCCCGCCAATCACCCGCTGGCGCTGACCGTCGGGGCCATGAAGACCATGTTCACGCCGCAGCGCGGCGACGACCTGATCGCCAGCTACAGCTCGAAGGGTCCGACGCTCATCGACCACGTGGTGAAGCCGGATATCGTCGCTCCCGGCAACAGGATTATCTCCCTAAGCAACGGCAAGAAGAGTTATCTGAGCCTCAACTTCCCGCAGACGGAGGTGCCTGTCTCCTACTACAAGTACACCAGCTCGGCCGCCACCTCCGACTCCTATATGTGGCTGAGCGGCACCAGCATGGCGACTCCCATGGTCAGCGGATCCGCCGCTCTGATGCTGGAGAAAGAGAGCGTGCTGACGCCGGACCAACTCAAGGCGCGGCTGATGAAAACAGCCTCCAAGTCGTTCCCGGTGTCGAGCACGACTACCGATCCCTCCACGGGCCTGACATACACGTCGCAGTACGACATCTTCACGGTCGGCGCCGGGTACCTGGACGTCGCGGCCGCTCTGTCAAACTGCGAAGTCGCCCGTGGCGTGGCGGTATCGCCTTCGGCCGCGGTGGTAAAACGGGGCGTGACCGTTTACATCCCGAAGGGTACGGCCTGGTCCACAAACGCGGTTTGGGGCGACCAAACGGGGTGGAGCCTGAACGCCGTGTGGGGAGATAAGGTCTTCCTGAACGGATCCAACGCCGTCTGGGGCAACAACGCCGTCTGGGGCGATAACGCCGTTTGGGGCGACAGTACATCCACGGGCTATAACGCCGTCTGGGGCGACAACGCCGTCTGGGGCGACAACGCCGTTTGGGGCGACAACGCGGTATGGGGCGACCTGGTCTCTCCGTTCAGCGCGTTGAAGATCCTCATCTACGGCGAGCAGTAGATCTGAAGGAGAAATGAAGTCATGAAAACACTCACTCAGATCGGCGGCGGCCAAGCCGCCCGAAGCCGGAGTGGCCGGAGGCGTGCGGCTCCGGCCTTGCGTACCAGCGCCCACAGAGCCCTCTTCTTGCTTCCGGCCTCACGCGACTCGGTCGTCTGGGGCGACTGAACCGGCCTTCCAACGGCGGCTCACCAGAGGCCGGGAACGCCTGTCTCCGGCCCGAACAGGATAGGGTATTCACCCGATATTGGATCTCATCTGTTCCTCCGATGAACAGCAGCAAGGGACTTCGCACCGGCAAGTTGTCCTCCGGGGACCTGCCATGTCTTCCATCCGGCGAACAACCGGCGGAAAGCTGCGGCGAATTCCACCTGTTGTATGCTTGGATGCGAACCCGCCTGCCCGGGAGGTGGGCAGGAACGATGGGATGAGCTGGCGAGCAAAGGTATTCATCGGCCTGATTTTGGTCATCGGCGCGGGAGCAGTCACCGCCGGGGTGGCGGGCTGGGCTTCGGCCAACCGGCTGATGTTTATCGTGTACTTCTCCGCGGCCCTGCTCACCTCGGGGTGGAAGGTCAGCCTGCCGGGCATCCGCGGCACGATGTCGGCGAACTTCCTCTACGTGCTGATCGGCATCGTGGAGCTGAGCCTCGGCGAAACCATTCTCATCGCCGTCGGCTCGGTGCTCCGCCAGTGCCTGTACCGCTCCAAGTCGCGGACCAAGGCCATCCAGGCGGTGTTCAACATCGCCAACATCTCCATCGCCGTCTTCGCCGCCTACTCCGTCTTCCACTCCAGGTTGCTCGAGTGGTTGTCGCTGGAATTCCCGCTGCGGCTGGCCGCCGCTGCCACGGTGTACTTCGTCACCAATACGATTCCCATCTCCATCGTGATCGCGCTCACCGAATCCAAGCGCATCACCGAGACCTGGCGCACCTGTTATTTCTGGTCGTTCTCCTACTACCTGGTCGGCGCGGCCATCGCCGGGGCTCTCCACCTGTTGAATGTCAGTTTCGGATGGCAATCCAGCCTGCTGGTGGTTCCGGTCATCTATCTGGTCTACAGGTCGTATAGCTTATACCTCTCGCGGTTGAAATCGGAGATGGAACAGGCGGAGATCCAGCGCGCGCATGCGGAAGAGATGTCGTCGCTTCACCTGCGCACGATTGAAGCGCTGGCATTGGCCATCGAAGCCAAGGACCAGACCACCCACGACCATCTGCGCCGCGTCGAGGTCTACTGCATGGAGATGGGGCGGATCCTCAATTTGAGCCAAGATGAGCTCCACGCCCTGCAGGCCGCGTCGTTGCTGCACGACATCGGCAAGCTGGCCGTGCCGGAACACATCCTCTCCAAGCCGGGCAAGTTGACGCCGGAGGAGTTCGAGAAGATCAAGATCCATCCGGTAGTTGGCGCCGAGATCCTGGAGCGCGTACGATTTCCCTATCCGGTGGAGCCGATTGTGCGCCACCACCACGAGCGTTGGGACGGCAACGGCTACCCGGAAGGCCTCGCGGGCGAGGCGATTCCCCTCGGAGCACGCATCCTGTCCGCCGTCGATTGCCTGGACGCGCTGGCCAGCGATCGCCAGTACCGCCGCGCGCTGCCCCTGGACAAGGCGATGGAGGTGGTAGCCGGTGAGGCGGGCAAGACCTACGACCCCCGGGTCGTCGAGGCGCTGTGCGCAAACTACATCCAGATGGAGCGGAAAGCCCGGGACGCCGGCGCCAACGGGAATCCCTTGAAGGACCGCCGTGTGGAACGCAACGCCGAGCCCGCCGCAGGCTTTGAGTCGGGGCTGGAAGCCCCCGTCGCGCGTCCCGCCCGCTTCCTCCACTCCATCGGCGCGGCGCGCCAGGAGGCGCAACTGCTCTACGAACTGGCGCAGGGGATGGTCTCCTCCCTCAGCCTGTCGGAGATGCTCGGCCGCGTCACCGGCCGCTTCATGGCGCTGGTCAAGTTCGACGCAATCGCCGTCTATCTGGTTCGAGACAAGCGCCTGGAGGCGGCCTATGTCGCCGGGGACGACTCTGCCCTCTTCGAATCGCTCAAGATCCCCATGGGCCAGGGCATCTCGGGCTGGGTCGCCGAGAACAAAAAGCCGATCCGCAATGGCAATCCCTCCGTCGAGCCCGGGTACCTCAACGACCCGAAGGTCTTTTCCATCCATCGCAGCGCGCTGGCCGTGCCGCTGGAGGGCTCCGACGGCATCCTCGGCGCGCTGGCCCTCTACAGCAAGCGAGGGGAGGCGTTCAGCCAGGACGACCTGCGCGTGCTGATAGCCCTCAGCTCCAAGCTCGGGCTGGCCATCGAGAACGGTCTGCGCTATAGACAGGCCGAGGACACCGCCTCCAAGGACTACCTCACCGGCCTGCCCAACGCGCGCACCTTGTTCCTGCAACTCAAGGCCGAACTCGCATTGGCGCGCAAAAACCACGGCTCGCTGGCCGTCTTGCTGGCCGACCTGGACGGATTCAAGAAGATCAACGATTCCTACGGCCACCTCACCGGCAATCGCCTGCTGAAGGCGGTCGCCGGCACGCTTCACCAGCAGTGCCGCGCCGGCGACCTGGTGGCGCGCATGGGCGGCGACGAGTTTGTCATCGTCTGCCCGAAGATGCAGGCGTCTTCGGCCGGCGATCTCGTCACGCGGGTCGCCTCGGCGCTCACCCATACCGGAATCGCCGAACTGGGGCAACCGCTTCTCTCGGCGAGCATCGGGGTGGCTGTCTATCCCGAGGATGGCGAGGATCCGGAACAACTCCTCGCCGTGGCCGATCGCATGATGTACCGCAATAAGCCGCCTGCCCATGAGCGCCTGGACGCCCTGTGGAACCTCGCCGAAGTAGTTGGCGATACCTCGCCGGATACGCCCCAGCACTTGGATACCGGCCCGCCCGAAGAGGAACGATCGTGCATCCGGCCCGCCAACTCCTGATCGCTGCCCTCCGCTGGGCCTCGGGGGTACTGGTCGCGGGCCTCCTGGCGGCCCTGCTGCTCTACGCCGCGCCCGGCGCGACGGTGGATGAGCGCGAAATCGATCCGGCCTTGGGAGAACGGACGCGGGCCCGGCTGCGCGCCGAAGCCGGCGCGCGGCCGGACTTTGTCTCCTATTACGCCGGCTTTCTGCAATCGGCGCTCCGCGGCGACCTCGGAACCTCCCGCGCCTATCACCTGCCCGTAACCCAGCTCATCGGAGAGCGCTGGAGCCTGACGGCAGCGGCGGTGGCCGAAGGCCTGGCTGCGGCCTGGGCCTTGGGCCTGGCCGGCGCTCTGCTGTCCGCCGGTTCGCGCTGGGCCTCCCCGCCCTTCACTGCCTTCAGTGTGCTGTTGCTCTGCCTCCCCTCCGGGCTGCTGGCCATCGCCTTTTTCCTGGCGCGGCTCCCCGTAGCGGGTATCCTGGCCGCCGCGGTCTTTCCCAAGATCTACCAATACCTCCGGAACCTGCTCGACCAGGCCGCCCGCGCCCCCCACTGTCTGGCCGCTCGGGCCCGCGGCATCGGCCCGCTCAGACTGCTGCTGCTTCACCGCGCCTGGCCGCTCTGGCCGGAGGCGGTCACCCTGGCTGGAGTCACAGTCTCCACCGCCATCGGCGCCGCCATACCGACAGAGGCCCTGTGCGATGTGCCGGGGCTCGGCCAATTGGCCTGGAAAAGCGCCCTCGCCCGTGATCTGCCGCTGCTGGTCGCTCTCACCATCGCGGTAGCCGCAGTCACCCTGGGTGTCAACTCCGTCGCATCGGTCGCCGCCGCCGCCGGGGGCGGAAGAAGGTGGCGCTCATGACCGCCGCCCGCAAGCTCGGTTGTGCCGGACTGGGCCTGCTCTATGCCGCCGGCCTGCTGGCCGATCTCATCGCGCCGGGCGGCTATGCCGCTCAGGACCGCGACCACCCCAGCGCCCGCCCCACCCCGGCCCACTGGCTGGGCACCGACGAGCTCGGCCGCGACCGGCTGGCGCGCCTGGTGCACGGCACCCGCGTCTCGCTCTTCCTGGCTCCGGCCGCCGCCGCCATCGCCACCGCCCTGGCCGCCGTGGCCGGCTTCGCCTCCGCCGTTGTCGCGCGCCGGGCCGGCCAGGTCCTGACCCTCGCATTTGACGTGCTGCTCTCCCTGCCCCTGCTCTTTCTGCTCATCACCCTGCGCGCCGCGTTGCCGCTCCAGGTTCCTCCCTGGACTTCGCTGCTGATCACCTTCACCCTGCTCGGACTGCTCGGCTGGCCCTCGTCGGCGCGCATCGTGCGCGCCGCGGTCCTCTCTTCCCGGGACTCGAACTATGCCCTCCAGGCCCGCGCCGCCGGCCTGGTCCACTCGCGCCTCTTCGCTGTGCACCTTCTGCCCCATCTTAGGCCTGTGCTTGCCGCTCAATTCCTGCTGCTGATTCCCGTCTTCATCCTCGGCGAGGCCAACCTCGGCATCCTCGGACTGGGAGTGGTCGAACCGCTGCCGTCCTGGGGTTCGCTCCTGGCCGAGTTGCACAACCTCGACACTCTGCCCTCCGAGCCCTGGCGCACGGCGCCGGCTCTGGCCCTGTTGTCGGCCGTCCTCTGTTTCCACCTCGCCGGTTCCAGGCACGGGGAGAGCCCCGCATGACCGCCTGCCGCCACACAGCCATCCCTGCCATCCTCCTGCTGGCGGCCGCGGCGGCGATTCCCGCCGGCCCGTCCGAGTTGCGCTTCTGCCTGCGATCCGACCCCAGGAGCTTCGACCCGTTGAATGTCGCCGACGAATCCTCTGAGACCGTGCGCTATCTGACGCACGGGTTTCTGGTTCGCATGAACCGCCGCACGCTGAAGCTTGAACCCTCGCTGGCCGAAAGCTGGCGCGTCTCCTCCGACGGCCGCGGTGTCCGTTTCCGGCTCCGATCCGGCGTGAAGTTCAGCGATGGCGCCCCCTTCACCTCGGCCGACGTCGCCCGGACCATCAGCCGCGCGACCGATCCCGCTCTCAAGCCGCAGGCCGGCGACGCCCTGCGCCGCGACGAAGGCGCGCCCCGCATCACGGTCCACAATGCGCAGGAGCTCACGGTGGCCTTCGCCGCGCCCATCGCCGGCCTCGACTATCTCTTCGATGAGCTGCCCATCCTCTCGGCCCATTCACCCCTCAAGGATGGGGCGGGTCTGGGCCCCTTCGTCCTGGCCGAGTATCGCGCCGGCTCCCATCTCAACCTCACCCGCAACCCGTACTACTGGGCCCGCGACGCCAAAGGCGCGGCCCTGCCCTACTTCGACCGCGTGCGTATCGACATCCAGCAGAACCGCGAGATCGAAATGGCCCGCTTCCGCCGCGGCGAGCTCCACTTCATCTCGGCGCTCGATGTGGAGAACTTCGACCGCCTGGCCGCCGTTTCGGCGGCCTCGGCCCGCGACGGCGGACTCTCGCTGGAGAGCGAGATGCTTTGGTTCAACCAGGCGGCCTCCGCCCGGCTCCCCGTCCACAAGCTCGCCTGGTTCCGCTCGACCGCATTCCGGCGCGCCATCTCGGATTCCATCCGCCGCGATGACATCGTCCGGCTCGTCTACAAGGGCCGCGCCGCGCCCGGTTATGGCCCGTTTTCTCCCGCCGCCCGGCCCTGGTTCAACGCCTCGCTGAAGGCCGCGCCCTATGATCCGCAGGGAGCGCTGCAACGGCTCGCCGCCGAGGGCTTCCGGCTGCAGTCCGGTGTGCTGCGGGACTCCGGCGGAAACGCCGTAGAGTTCTCCCTCATCACCAATTCAGGCAACAGAAACCGCGCCCGGATGGCCTCGCTCATCGAGCAGGACCTGGCACGCATCGGCGTCAAGATCGTCATCGTGCCGCTGGAGATGCCATCGCTGCTGGAACGCATCACCCGCACCCTGCAGTACGACGCCTGCCTGCTGGGCCTGGTCGGCGTGGATCTGGATCCCAACGACCAGATGAACATGTGGTTGAGTTCCTCGGCCACCCACCAATGGAACCCCAGACAGGCCACTCCGGAGACCGCCTGGGAGGCCGCGATCGACCGCCTGATGAAGGCCCAAGCCGTGGAGGGCAACCTGCCAAAACGGATCCGGCTGATCCACGAAATGCAGCGCATCGTGCGCGAGCAGGCGCCCATGATCTACCTGGCCCACCCCCATGCGCTGCTGGCGGTATCGCCGCAACTGGCCAACGCCGAACCCGCGGCCTTCCGGCCCCGGGTGTTGTGGAACGTCGAGCGGCTCGCCCCCATCCACCAGCCGGAGGTGGCGCGTGTACCCTGATCCCGCGCCCCTGCTCCAGGCCGATCTCACCGTGTCCTTCCAGGACCGGCCGGTCCTGCGCGGTACGCGCCTGCACATCGGCCACGGCGCATGCGTCGGGCTGGTGGGACAGAGCGGCTCGGGCAAGAGCACGCTGGGACTCGCGCTGATGGGCCTGCTCGGCGGCGAGGCCCGCGTGGAAGGCTCGGTTCTCTTCGATGGCCGGGAGTTGCTGGGCCTCGGGGAGCGGGAATGGCGATCCATCCGCGGACGCCGCATCGCCCTGGTGCTGCAGGGCGCCTACTCGGCCCTCAATCCGGCGTTGCGCATCGAGAGCCACCTGCGCGAGTCCTGGCTGGCACACTCCAAGGTGCGCTGGCACGACGCCCGCCACCAGGCGCTGGCGCTGCTCCGTTCCTTCGATCTGCCCTGCTCGGACGACTTCCTCGCCCGCTTCCCGTCGCAGATCAGCATCGGCCAGGCGCAGCGCGTGCTCATCGCCATGGCGCTGCTCCACCGGCCCTCGCTGCTCATCGCCGATGAAGTCACCAGCGCCCTGGACCTGCTCACCCAGCAGGAGGTTCTGGCCAGCCTGCGCCGCGCCAATCGCGAATGGGGCACCGCCGTGCTCCACATCACCCACGACCTGTTAAGCGTTCCGGCTCTCTGCGGCGAAGTCGTCGTCCTGGACCACGGCCAGATCGTCGAATCGGGTCCCTGCGCCGGCGTCCTCGGCTCGCCGCAACATCCCTACACGCAGCGGCTCATCGGCGCCCTGCCTGAGTTCGACTGGACGGGGCCCGCTCCAGCCCGCTGACCCGGCCATCCGCAATCGGCGGCTAGAATAGGGGACGTGGGCCTTTTCTACACGCGGGAAGATCTGGTGGCGGAGCGCGAGGCGTGGCAGCGCTCCGGCAAGACCGTGGTCTTCACCAACGGCTGCTACGACATTCTGCACCCCGGCCACGTCCGTACGCTGGAAAACTGCAAGAACCTGGGCGACGTGCTGATTCTGGCCCTGAACAGCGATGCCAGCGTAAGGCGAATCAAAGGCCCGAGCCGTCCCATCATCGATGAGCGCGAGCGCGCGGCGCTGGCCTGCGCTCTGGAGGCGGTGGACGCCGTCGTTCTGTTCGAGGAGGAGACGCCGCGCGAGCTGATCGCGGCTCTGCTGCCCGACATCCTGGTGAAGGGAAGCGACTGGAGCCACTGGGTTGCCGGGCGGGAGGAAGTGGAGGCCGCCGGAGGCAGAGTGGTGTTATTGCCGCTGGAGCCGGGCTACTCGACCACGGCGACGGTGGAGGAGATACTGGCACAACGGTGATCAATCCGGGTGTCAGGGAGAAGTTCGAAGCACTAGGGCGCCACCCGGCGTTCCAGGAAGTGCTGCGCCGCCTGGCGGAGGAGAAGGGCGGCCGTTCGCAGTTGAGCGGGCTGACGCCGACGGCCAAGGCGCTGTACCTGACGCTGCTGTGGGAAGCCGTGGAGCAGCCGCTGCTGGTCATCACCGACACCAACCGCACCGCGGAGATTCTGGTGGAGATGCTGGAGACCTTCCACCAACTGCTGCTGGCCGGCCGTGGCGCGCCCAAACCCCTGCTGATTCCCGCGCTGGACGTGCTGCCGGGGCAGGACCTGTCGCCGCACGTCGAGTTGAAAGAACAGCGGGCGGTGGGGCTGTACCGGTTGGCGTCGGGCAAGAGCGGCATCGCGGTGGCGCCGGTGGCCAGCGCCCTGTTGCGCACCGAGGATGCGTCCAGTTACCGGCAACTGGCCGTGAATGTGAAGGTGGGCGACGAGCTCCCGATGGACGATCTGGCCTCGCACCTGGAGAGCATCGGATACCAGCGCCGCGAGCCGGTGGAGATGGAAGGCGAGTATTCGATCCGCGGAGGCATCTTCGACGTCTATCCGGCGGAGGCTCACCAACCGGTGCGGATCGAGTTCTTCGGCGACACGGTGGAGAGCCTGCGGCGCTTCGAGCCGCAGACCCAGCGCAGCGTGCTGAAGGTGGGCGAGTGCGTCCTGCTGCCCTTGGAGGAGACCCCGAAGACGCCGGCGCTGCTGCGGGAACTGGCCACGCGGCTGGAGCGTGACGATATTGTGCCGGGCGAGACATTTCCGGGCTGGGAGTTCGCCTCCGTCCTGGCGCGGCCGAGGCAAAGCTCCATGGAGAGCCTGCTGGAGCGCCCGGTGGTGATCTGGGACGAGCCGGAAGGGCTGAGAGTCGCCGCCGAGCGGCTGTGGAAGCGGCTGGAAGGGCTCGCCGAACAGGCGCCGTGCGCCCCGGAGCAGGTGTTCCTGCATTGGGGCGAGTTCCAGGCGGCGCATCCGGAACGGCGCGAAGTGGAGCTGCGCGAACTGGCGCTGGAAGGAGAGCTGCACGAGGAGCACGCCCCGCTGGCCATCGCGTCCCATCCGGCCATGGCGTTCCGCAACAACATGCCGGCGGCGGTGAGCGAAGCCCGCAGCCTGGTGGAACAGGGCTACAAAGTGGCCTTCTTCGCCTCGTCGCAGGGTGAGCTGGAGCGGCTAGCCGACATCTTCGGCGAGTATTCGCTGCCCTTCCAGTTGGGGATGGAGCTCACCGGCTCGACGCCTCAATACCTGGCCGAGCGGGCCTACATGGCCATGCAGACCGCCAGCGTTTACCTGGTGCAGGGGCTGATCCGCCGGGGCGCCGTGCTCGGCGACTCGCGGTTCGCCTTGATCGGTTACGAGGACCTGTTCGAGGCCGCCGACTACGCCGCCCAGCCGCAGCGCGCGCGCTCCCACGTGGCGCTTTTCACGCCGGAGAGCCTGGACCTCAAGATCGGCGACTACGTCGTGCACGCGCAGCACGGCATCGGCAGGTTCACCGGCCTGCGCCAGATCACCGGCGACGGAGCGCCGGACGATTTCATGGTGGTGGAGTACGCCGGGGAGGCCAAGCTGTATGTCCCGCTCACCCGGCTGGACCTGATTCAGAAGTACCGCGGGGCCGGGGAAGCTCCGCCGGCGATGGACAGGCTGGGCGGCGTCACCTGGGCGCGGACCAAATCACGCGTGAAGGCCAGGATGCGCGACATGGCGGAGGAGCTGTTGAAGCTCTACGCCGAGCGCAAAATGACCGAGGGCTTCCCGTTTTCGGCAGATTCCAACTGGCAACGCGAGTTCGAGGACGCCTTCGAGTACGACGCCACGCGCGACCAGTTGCAGGCGGTGTCGGAGATCAAGCGCGACATGGAGAGCCTCAGCCCCATGGACCGCCTGCTGTGCGGCGACGTCGGTTTTGGCAAGACCGAGGTAGCCATGCGGGCGGCGTTCAAGGCGCTCGGCGACGGCAAGCAGGTGGCCATCATGGCGCCCACCACCGTGCTGGCGCTGCAGCACTTCGAGACGTTCACGCGGCGCTTCCAGGCCTTCCCCGTGCGCATCGAGATGCTGAGCCGCTTCCGCACGCCGAAGGAGACCAAGGAGATCCTGTCGGACCTTTCCATGGGCAAGATCGACGTGCTGGTGGGCACGCACCGCATCCTGTCCAAGGACCTGGAGTTCCCTGACCTCGGCCTGCTGATCGTGGACGAGGAGCAGCGCTTCGGCGTGCGCCACAAGGAACGGCTGAAGCAGATCAGGAAGAGCGTGGACGTGCTCACCATGTCGGCCACGCCCATCCCGCGCACGCTGCACATGTCGCTGCTCGGGCTGCGCGACATGAGCGTGATCGAGACGCCTCCCAAGGACCGGCTGTCGGTGCAGACCGTGGTCGCCAAGTTCAACCAGGACCTGATCAGGACGGCCATCGAGCAGGAGCTGCAGCGCGGCGGGCAGGTCTACTTCGTGCACAACCGCGTGGAGTCCATCTGGAACCGGGCGGCTTCGATCCAGGAACTGGTCCCCGCGGCGCGCGTCTCGGTGGGACACGGCCAGATGGGCGAAGTCGAACTGGAAAAGGTACTGCTCGGCTTCATGCACCGCCAGGCGGACGTCTTCGTCTGCACCACCATTGTCGAGAACGGCCTGGACATTCCGCTGGCCAACACCATCATCATCGAGAGCGCGCAGAACTACGGGTTGGGCGAGCTGTACCAGTTGCGCGGGCGCGTGGGCCGCTCCAACCGGCGCGCCTACGCCTATCTGCTCGTACCCACCGACGCGGAGCTGACCGAAGTGGCTCGCAAGAGGCTGGCCGCGCTAAAGGAGTTTTCCGACCTCGGCGCCGGCTTCAAGATCGCCGCACTGGACCTGGAACTGCGCGGCGCCGGCAACCTCCTGGGCGGCGAGCAGCACGGCCACCTGATGACGGTGGGCTACGAGACCTACGTCAAGCTGCTGGACGAAACCGCCCGCGAGATGCGCGGCGAGAAAGTCGCGCCGGAGGTCCATTCGTCGCTCAACCTGGGCCTGGACATCCGCATTCCGCCGGAATACATCGCCGACGAGCAGCAACGGCTGAAGGCCTACAAGCGCATCGCCGACGCCGGCGAGCCGGAAAAGGCGGCTTCGCTGCTGGCGGAGTTGGAGGACCGTTACGGCCAGCCGCCGGAGAGCGTCAGGCGGCTGCTGGAGTTCTCGCAATTGAAGACGCTGGCGGCGCGCTGCGGCATTGAGACCATCGACCGGCGCGGCGGCGGCGTGAACATCAAGTTCCATCCGGGCGCGGCCATCGACCCGCGCCAGCTCATGCGCATCGTCAGCGAGACCGCCGGCGCCCAGTTCACGCCGGCCGGCGTGCTGCGGCTGCCCATGCCGCCGGTTGGAGCGGGGGAGATGCTGGAGCGTCTGCGCAGCCACATCTCCGGGCTAGGGTAGCGCCTGAAACAACACCGGGTGCACGCGGCGGAACCTGCGGCCCAGCGCATCCTCGCCTTCCGCCATGAGGCGGAACCGCTCGACCGGAGGAGTGAACTCGAGCTGCAGGCCGGACTCGGTCTCCACCGCGCGGACGGCGGCGGCCAGCGTTTCGCCCCCGGCGCCGATCATCGAAAAGCCCACCACGGAGGCCGTACCTTCGATGTGAACGGGCAGGCTGTTCAGCGCGCCGAGCCGGAAGTGGTCCGGCGGATTGGGCAGTCCGCCCAGGTGCAGGTTCGTGGCCGCCAGCACGAGCAGGACATAGAGCCCCTGACCGGTGACGCGCACCCTCCAGGCGCCCGAGGCGGGCGCATCGACGCGCACCAGCTTGCCGGTCTTCAGCTCCTGGCTGAGAATCGCGTTGGCGGGCGTGATCTCGGCGCCCTGCGGATCGCGCACGGAGATGGACTGGCGGCACTGCGTCGAAACGGCCACCAGCAGGCTGGTCACGGTGGAGTCGACGGGGAACTCCCACTCCTTTGTGCCCCACAGCGAGCCGACGGCCCGAAAGATAGTGGCCGGATGGGTGGTGGAGGCGAGCAGCAGCGGGGTGGCGTGTTCCATCTCTCCCTTCTGGAGCAGGAACAGGTGGCCGCCGGTACCCTCCGACAGTTCGATGTAGACGGGATCGACGGCGCGGTCGGCGACACACGGCCAACCCGGCCGCCCCTCCCGCTGCTGCTGGTCCTGGCCCAAAGCGGCGGCGATGCAGATCAAAACAAGCCCTGCGCCCCTGGGCATCTCAGGCCTCCTGTTCCTCGGCCGGCGCCCATCCTCCGGCTCGCACCACGCGCCGCAGTTCCGCGTGATCCAGCCAGTTGAGATCGCATTCCGGGCAATTGTCGATGACGATGTTGCCGCCCCCGCCGTAGGGATGCGTGTCCATCGGCCGGCTGCAACCCGGACAATCGATGCGGCGGTTCAGATCTTCCAACGGTAGCGGGCGCGGCGGTTCCGGCGGCCCGTCGTAGCGGCCGCGGAGCAGGTCGATCATGGCCACGAAGCCGTCCGACGGCGCGAGAATCCCGCGGCAGTTGGGGCAGCGCTCTACCCCGATGCCGGCCGCCGAGGCGTGAACCAGCCCCAGCCGGCAGACCGGACAAAGCCGTCCGGAGGTTTCCGCCAGGTCGCGCACGCCGTCCTGGTCCGGCTCGCTGAGTTCGACACGGCCGCAGAAGTCGCAGCACAGCGCCTCCTTCTCCATGTCCGGACGCACGGCGGCGCCGCAGCCGGGGCAGTTCATCACTGGTACTCCTTTGCCGGGAGAACTACGCGAAGTATATCGGCGGAATCGGGCGGCGGCTGCAGGGTCCGGCACGGGGCTGGGCAGGTGCGTTGAGAGTGAGAGGTGGGGCGTCAAAAGCCGCGAATGATGTTCGGTCCACGTGGGTCCCTCTTGAAGGTCCGATCCCTTCAGTCGTCGGAACGACATGCACGCAGCACCCGTAGCACCAATAGCACCAATAGCACTCCGACAACCACTTGGGCGGCACGAATGAAATCTCGTAGCGCAGGAACGACAAAAATCACGACGCTGACGACGGCGAGCAAAGCTCCTGCGATGGCCCCACCAGGGTACTTCGGCCAATTGGACAGATTGGACAGAGGCGAGGGTTTGCTTCCGGCACGCCGGACTTTGTTTTGCCGGGCTGGGGTGCTTTCATGCATGCCGTACTTCTTGAGGTGAGGCTATCACGATGGTTTCCTTTGAGACCAATCGAGACAGATTCTGGTACTGCTTCATCTTGTTCGGGGTCTGAGTCAATGCAGACGCGGCAACTCCATCACAGTCCAGACGTGATCCCTAATGCCGCTCTCCATCGCGGGCGTGACGCGCAATGTCTTGTGGACTCGGCAAAAGTAGTAGTAGGCGAAGTGCAGGCAGAGCGCAGCCCACAGTTTTTCCCACTTCTTCGAGGACGCATTCCAGGGGCTGCGCTCGGGGCCGTGTGTCAGCGATAATGACAACATGAGGATTTGTGTCCTGGCCATCTGTGTGTCCACCGCCGGCTTCGCCCAGGCCCCGGCCGCCGACGTCACCACGGTGGAGCAGATCATCGCCAAGGTCAACGGCGACATCATCACCCGCAGCGACATGGATCGCGCCCGCAGAGAGATGCAAGCCCAGCTCAAGCAGCGCGGGGCCACCCCGCAACAGGTGGCCGAGGCCATGCAGCAGAACGAGAAGGACGCTCTCCGGGAGCGAATCGACAACCTTCTGCTGGTCCAGCGCGGCAAGGAGCTCAACATCAACGTCGACGCCGAGGTCACCAAGTACCTGGCCCAGATCCAGTTGGAGAACAAGATCGCCGAGCCGGACAAGTTCCAGCAGTGGATTCGCGAGCAGACCGGCATGACTTTCGAGGACTTCAAGCAGGAAGTCAAGAACGGCATCCTCACGCAGCGCGTGGTCGGCCAGGAGGTCTACAGCAAGGTCAACATCCCGAGGGAAGAGATCGAGGCCTACTACGAGAAGAACAAGGCCACCTTCCTCCGCAAGGAGCGCATCTTCCTGCGCGAGATCCTGGTCTCCACCCAGGACAAGGATGACGCCGGCAAAGCCGCCGCCGAGAAAAAGGCCAAGGACCTGGTGGCCCGCGCCCGCAGGAACGAGCGCTTCTCCGACCTGGTCCGCGACAACTCCGAAGGTCTCACCGCCAAGCAGGGCGGCGTGCTGGATCCGTATGAGAAGGGCGTGCTCAATCCGGCAATCGAGAGACTAGTCTGGGATCGCGCCAAGGGATACGTCACCGATCCCATCAAGCTCGATTCAGGCTGGCTGATCCTGCGCGTCGACGATCACCAGAAAGAAGGCCAGGCCGACCTTGCCGACGTGGAGAACGAGATCAAGGAGCGGATCGGCGCCCAGTTGATGACGCCGAAGATGCGCGAGTATCTCACCGAGTTGCGTAGGATGGCCTTCCTGGAGATTCGCGAGGGCTATACCGATACGGGCTCGGCGCCCGGCAAGGACACCCGCTGGGTGGACCCGGCGCTGTTGAAGCCCGAATCGGTCACCAAGGAAGAGGTGGCCAGCCAGGCGCGCACCAAGCGGATTCTCTTTATGATCCCCGTGCCCGGAACCAAGATCTCTGTGAGCGGGAAATCTTCCAGCAAGTAGACCGTCACGATGAAGAGTCCAACCGTGAGTGAACTGGCGCCGGGCCAGATGGTGGAGGGCGTCTTTCTGGTCCAGTCCCGGGACGTGCGCCAGAAGCGGACGGGAGATCCCTACCTGTCGCTGGTGCTGATGGACCGCACCGGCGAAGTCGACGCCAAGATGTGGGACAACGTCGCCACGGTGATGGGGACGTTCGACCGCGACGACTTCGTCAGAGTGAAGGGCGAGACGCAGCTCCATCAGAACCGGCTGCAAATCACGATTCATAGCTTGCAATACTGCCCGGAGACAGGCATCGACCTGGCCGACTTTCTCCCGGCCTCCAAGCGGGATCCCGATGAGATGCTGGCCGAGTTGCGCGGCGTCATCGCCTCCCTCGGCAACCAGCATTTACGCGGCCTGCTGGAGGCGCTGTTCGCCGATGAGGAGGTGGCCAGGCGCTACAAGACCGCGCCGGCGGCCAAGGGCATCCACCACGCCTGGCTGGGCGGTCTGATCGAACACGTGCTAAGCATGTGCGCCATGGCGCGCTTCCTCGCCCGCCACTACACCAACATCGACGAAGATCTGCTGCTGGCCGGCGTGGTGCTGCACGACTTCGGCAAGATCCACGAGTTGAACTACTCCCGCAGCTTCGGATACAGCACCGAAGGCGGGCTGCTGGGCCACATCCAGATCGCCTTGCGCGCCATCGGCGAAAAGCTGCCGCCCGGTTTCCCGCCGAAGCTGCGCCAGCTTCTGGAGCACATGATCCTCAGCCATCACGGGCAACTCGAGTTCGGCAGCCCCAAGACGCCCGTATTCCCCGAGGCGCTGCTGCTGCATCACCTCGACAATCTCGACTCGAAGATGGAAGCCATGCGGGCTTCCATCGAGAAGGACAAGCCCCTGCCCGGCGAATGGACAGGCTACAATGCAGCCTTGGAGCGTAGCGTGCTCGACAAGGACAAGTACCTGGCGGGAAAAACACCCCGCGGGAAGAGCGAAGACAGGGCCGTGCCGCCGCCCAAGCCCGCCGGCCGATCGTCCGCATTCGGCCAGGCGCTTCAAACCGTCGTCGGGGAGGCGGAGAAGTAATCCGTGCGCAAGGGTAGGTCAGCCCGCGAAATCCCGCCGCCACTGGAACTCCAGTGTCTCGACGCGCTGTGGGCGATGAGCGAGGCCAATGTACAGGCCGTCCGGGACCGGTTGGCGCCAAGGAAGCCGCTGGCCTACACCACGGTGATGACCATGCTCGACCGCCTCACGCGGAAGGGCCTTCTCAGCCGACGCAAGGTAGGCCGGAGTTTCGCCTACACGCCGCTGGTCGGGCGCAACGAGATCCGCCGCCTGGCCGTCCGCGAACTGGTGGATTCCCTTTTCGACGGCGACGGCGGCGCCCTCAAGGAGTACTTGAGTGACGCCGCGCCGGCGGGTCACTCCCAAACGGCGGATGTGCCCGGCGCGCTCGACGCCGTGCTGCTGTAAGGGCGGCGTCAGCTACTGCCAGCCGTGGCCGCTCGGGACCAGCCGCTCGATGTGGCAGGCGGCTTCCACGCATGCATCCGCGCCCTGCATCCGCGCGGCCAGCGCCCGGCACGCGCCGGTTCTGCCGCTTGAGTGCAGCAGCGCCCGCAGCATGCGCGCCGCCTCATCCACATGGAAGCCGGGCCGGTTCAGGCGCACCCCTGCCCCGAGGCGCTCCACTCGCCTGGCGTTGTCGAACTGGTCGTCGTTGAACGGCGCCACCAACTGGGGGACGCCGGCAGCCAGCGCCAGTCCTGTCGTCCCAATGCCGCCGTGGTGAACCAGCGCCGCCGCTTTACCCAGGACGGCGCTGAGCGGCGCGTAGGGCAGGTGGAGAACGCCCTGCGGCAGATTCGCCGGAACGCAACCGGCGGCCGGACAAAGCAGCACTCCCCGCACTCCCAGCCTGCGGCAGATCCCCAGGGCGGTCTGGAAAAACGGTCCGCCGTTGGGATGGAACGATCCGGTCGTGAACACCACCGGCGGGGTTCCGCCCGCCAGGAACGGCTCCAGCTCCGCCGGAGTATCGCGCAGCCCGCTCCCGTCGAATAGTGGGAAGCCCACCAGCCGCGTGGCCGACGGCCAGTCCGGCTGCGGCCGGGCAAACCAATCGGGAAACATCCCCAGCACAAGCTCCGGTGAATGGCTCCAGGCCGACGAGATCCGCCGCGCGGGGCTGAGTCCCAATTCGCGGCGGAACTCGTTCATCTCCGGCGCCAGTAGATGGTCCGCCCAACCATCAATGGCTTTCCATGCAAGTCTCCGGCACAGGCGCGGCAGGCGGCCTGAACCGCCCGGCACGGGCAGGCCCGGCGCATCGTACTCGCTGTGAATCGCCGCCGGCTGCAAATGCACGGTAGCCAGCGGAATACCGAGCCGTTCCTGGGCCAGGCGCGCCCCGTAGGCGTTGCCGCGCGCCACCAGCACCGTCTGGCCGGCAATGTTGCTTCCCTCAATGTAGCCGTACAGCCAGCGCATGGAGCCGAGCGGGCCCCTGCTCCTGCGCCGCCAGCGGTCCAGTCCCCGCCGGACCCATCCGCCGGACGAGCGCTCGTGCCCGCCGCCGTGCATCGCCGACGCCAGCCGCCCGGCCGAGCCGAAGCCTTCGAACTCGAGCCCCATCCGCCGCGCGTCGGACTCGAAATGCGGGTTGGAGATCAGCGTCACGCGGTGGCCGCGCCGGGCGAGCGCCGCTCCGATCGCCGCCAGCGGCAGTACGTCACCCGGGCCTCCGAAGGAGACCACCATGACGTTCAGGCCTGCCTGCCTGGTGGGATTCATGCGGGTCGCCGGAGCTTAGGATGCCACCGCGGCCATCTGCCGGTTCAACAGATTCCTGAACTCCGCGCCCGCCGCCGCCGTGCGCTGGTAGATCGGACTGAACTCACGCAGGTAGTAGCCGGCCAGCGAAACACGCCTGCGCCCGATCGACTCCACGCGCTCCGGAACCGGAACCGGGGGAGTCTCTCCGTTTTGCAGATAGCCGCAACTGTATTCCAGCAGCGCCAGAATCATGGCCGGCGCCGCGACGTGCGCGTGCATGAATCCCGGATTCCTCGTCGTGTGCGTGTGCCCGTAGAACAGGCAGGCCCTGGCAAATGCCTCCGGCGACGGCCGCTGGAAGCCCAGCTCGCGCAGTTCGGCGGGCAGGATCCAATCCATGAACGGATTGACGAAATGCACGTATAGATGCAGCAGCTCCGGCGTGGTGAGAAACGAGCACGGCTCCAGCGCTTTGGGCGCCGGCCCGCCCGTCCTTCCCGGCATGACCAGGAATGCGCGCTCTCTGAATCGCGGGGCCATTTTCCGCCGGAACTGGAACGGCTCTTCCAAGGCCCGAAGGGGAGGCAGGAGCTGGTCGTGGAGCTGCCTGGCCATTCGAAAACAGTGCCACGGACTCTGCTCGGGGCGGGCTCTGATCTCGCCCGCCGAGCCGGCCTCCTCACTGAACATCCAGTGCCTTTCCGCCTCCGCGCGCGTGACAAACGGAACCGGCAACAGCCCGCTCGCGACAGCCTTGGCATTCCACATATCCGCTGCGATCTTGCGCTGGTTGCGCCGGTCGCCGCGGAGCACGGCGGTCGCCAGGCGGCTGTCCTGCCAGAAGGCAAAACGCCGTACGGCATCCAGCCTCCTCACCGGCAGGCTGGGGAAATCGACGTGCTTTCCGTACAGCGTCAGCGCGCTGCGGCGGTCGATGGAGCCGAGGTAGGTATCGGCATCCACCTCGCTGCGAATCCCCTCCGGATCCTGCACTGCCATGTGCCCGACGGCCGGATTCACGCGGCGCAACTGGCGGACCGTCTGATAGAGGGACAACAGGGCGGCGCCGTCCGCGGCGCCGCCCTCGGGCTGGCGCACCACCGCCACCAAGTCGATATCGCTGCGCCCGAAGGCGATCTCCCCCGTAGCCACGCTGCGATGCACGAACACGCTCTCCACGATCTCCGACGAACCGAGCACCATAGCGGAAAGCCCAGCGGCGCCCCGGTACATCCCGTTCAAGAACAACTTCCCGGCCTGTGTCATCAGCTCACCGCTCAAGCCAGGACCTCCCGTGCGAAGCGCACTACGGTTTCCGCGTTCAACTCCGAATCCCGCCCCAGCAACAGGCGCCGCACCACGGACCGCCGCAGCAGCTCCAGGCAATTGCGCAGGCGCGAGCCGGCCACGTTCACCTTGCTGAGTAGCTCCCAGGCGCTCCGCTCCAGGATGAACTCCAACCCGTGAAAGAGGCCGAGTCCGACGACGCTGTTGGAGACCATCGCCCGCAGAGCTTCGGCCAGACCCGCGCTTTCGATCGAACAGCCGCTCGATAGCGTCCGGCTGCCTAGAAAGACGATCCCTGGCTCGGCCGCGGGGCAAACCCGGTCGGCGAAGTAGTCGTAGTCCACAAGAACCTTGGGACCAAACTCCATGCGCTGTATCAGGCGGCGGCGCTCCTCGGGCACCTGGCTGACGGACTCGGCCAACAGGCCCAAGTGCAAGGGGAAGGCATGCACCCGGCCCCGCGCATCCACGTAAGGGGAATCGTCCGACAGCAACTTCACTTCCCGGTGGCGAAGCAGATGGGCCCCCAGGGTGCTCTTGCCTCCGCCCATGGGCGCCAGTACGAGAATCGCCCGCCCGTTCAGACTGGCGCCCAGCGCGTGGATGCGATGCATCCCGCGCCGGTCCAGGTACTCGCTGATCTGTGAGAGCAGGAACAGATAGCACGATTCGTACAGCAGGTTCGGGTCCAGGCTCTGCACGCGGAATCCGCCATGTTCCAGGTCATGAGTTCCCAGGGCCTTGCCGTGGTAGTCGACGTAGGCGCGCTTCCCGTTGCGGTAGACCACGTTGCGAGGCGTGTAGATGGAAGCGGCGCCGGCGGGCAGGCCCTCGTATCGCGGCGCCTCCTCCGCAACTTCGATTCGCGTCTCCCCTCCTGCCGGTTCGGAACGGAAGAAGGCGAAATCGCGGCAGATTCCATCAACGGCACGGGGCGACGAACCGGACACCAGGAACCTGTATCCGTAAACCTCAAACGCGGTGGCACTCGACTGAGCCACGCTGTCTACCTCCGGGGGCCAACTCAACGCTTCATCATATACCAGGATGCTCCCCATCCAGGGTATTCAGACCCCTAATTCATGTAAGAGAGCCCGGGCGATCCCGGCTGCCTGCGGCGCGAGCTGGCCGGCGACCCGCAACGCCACCAGCGCCGCGGGCAGCAACGCCAGCCGGCCGCCTCCGTCCAACGCTCGCAAAGCCACCAGGACCAGCAACGGCGAAACCACCCGCGGGTAGGCGTAGGGATCGCGGTGGCTGAATAGGAGCGACATCCACACTGCCAGCACGGCGAACAGCAGCGCCGCGACCTCTCGCGGCCCTCGTTCGCGGTTCCACACGAATCGCGCGGCCAGCAGTACCGCCAGGGCGATGCCCAACAGCGACAGGTAGTCCAGCAGCGTCAGAGCACCCGCCAGAGCGTCCGGCAGTTGATACTCCGGCGTACCCAGCCGGAGGCGCATCGGGGCGTGGCTTTCCATGCCCGCAAGTCCCCGCGCTGAGTGCACGAACGGGCGCACCATGTCACCGTCCACGCGGAACTGCAGGTAACCGAACCACGCCGCCGCCGGCAGGGCCGCCGTCGCGTACAGCAGCGCCTGGCGCGCCTCCCGGCGCAAGAGCAGGTGCAGGCAGTAGCCCGCCAGCGGCAATACGCCGGTTTCGCGTGTCAGGGTGGCGCATAGAAGCACGAGGTACAGCTTCCAGGGGGGGCCTTCCTTGGTGTACAGCGCAAAGGCCAAAACCAGCGCCGCCAGGGCGACGTCCACCACCAGGCGGTCCAGCGAGATGATGACCGCCGGCACCAGCAGGAATCCCAGCCCCCAGGCCGGACTGCGCCCCGCGGAGCACGCGTAGCGGCTCAGCCAGTAGGCTCCCAGCAGCACCCAAAGCAGGATCACGCCGCGGTAGGCCGCATCGACGAAGCCGTCCCGGCCCCCGGCGAGCAGGTAGGCCGACAAGGGCAGAAGGATGCGGCGATACCGCAGCCGCGGCAGGTCGACATACTTGTCCAGGCCCCTGGTCCGCAGCGGGTCGTGGGCCATGTAGTGATAGAACTGGCCGTCGTAGCCGCCGCTGCCGGCGAACACGTGGATCCGCTCCCCTGCCAGCTCGGGAGGCGCCCGGTAGCGCTCCCCCGTGCAGAACAGGGCCGTCCAGTTGCCGCCGTAGTTGGCGCGCACGGTAGACGCCTGCCAGGCGCAGGCCAGCGCAACCGCCAGCAACCCGGCCGCCAAGGGGCCTTTTCCGATACTCGCGCCTGGAAACCTCACGGAACGCGACGAGCAGTATATATCAGCCAGCGCCGCGGTGAACCTGTACGCCGCCTCGCCGCCTCGGCCGTCTGCCGCCCGCGGTCCTTGCCGTCGTTCGCCCGCCGCTTCCCCAATCCACCCGCGGCGCGCGAAAGCGATAGAATACTTGTGGGTGCGGAGCCACTGCCCGCGGCGCGCACAGCCTTGGAAATCGTGATCGATCCCAGCAGCAGCCTCTCGCCGCAGGAGCGCATCCAGCCGCAGCCCTTCCGTATTGCCATCGCCGCCAACTTCACGGCCGATCCGGTGCGCGCCTCGCTGGCCTTCTGGGGCCGCGAACTGGACGCGGGCTTTGAGATCGTCTTCGCGCCCTACAACCAGATGGTGCAGACGCTGCTCGACCCGGGCTCCGAGTTCGGGAGGAACACCCACGGCATCAACGTAGTGCTGGTGCGTTACGAAGAGCTGGCCCAGTTCGATGCACCCGGCGGGAACGCGCTGTCCGCGCTGGAGGCGCACGCGCAGGAACTGGCCGGAGCCTTGGCGGCGGCGTCCCGTCATGCCGCGCCGCTGATGGTCTGCGTCTGTCCTTCCTCCCCCGGGTTTCTGTCGCAACCAGCCAACGCTCGCAGCCTGGAGCGCATGCGTTTGTTGCTCGCGGCGCCCGGCGTCCAGTACCTGGACGATGTCGAACTGGCGCGCCTGTATCCCGTCGAGCAGGTAGAGGACGGCGAGGCCGGCCGCATCGGCCACATCCCCTATTCCGAGACGTTTTTCGCGGCGCTGGGCACGGCCATCGCGCGGCGCGCGCACTCTCTGTTCATGCCGCCTTACAAAGTGGTGGCGGTGGATTGCGACAACACGCTGTGGGACGGCATCTGCGGGGAAGACGGCCCGTCCGGAGTGACGCTCGACCCGCCCCGGCGCGCCCTGCACAAGTTTCTGCTGGCCCAGCGCGAAGCCGGCATGCTGCTGGCGCTGGCCAGCAAGAACAACGAGCAGGACGTCCTGGACACCTTCGCCGCGCACCCGGAGTTTCCGCTGCAGCTCTCCCACTTCGCCGCATGGCGGCTGAACTGGGATTCCAAGGCGGACAGCCTCACTTCGCTGGCCACGGAGTTCAACATCGGGCTGGACGCATTCGTCTTCATCGACGACAATCCCAAGGAGTGCGCCGAGGTCGCCCAGGGCGCCCCCGAGGCTCTCTCCCTCACATTGCCCGGCGACGCCGGCGAGATCCCCGCCTTCCTGGCCCACATCTGGGCCTTCGACCACCGTACGCTGACCGCGGAGGACCAGCAGCGTTCCGCTCTGGTGGCGAACTCGCTCGAGTTCGGCCGCGCCGCCCGCCAGGCGGCCAGCCTGGCGGAGTTCATCGCCTCGCTCGACCTGCGCGTGGACTTCCAGCCGCTCGATCCCGAGCGCCTGGGGCGTGTCGCCCAGCTCACCCTGCGGACCAACCAATTCAACACCACCACCATCCGCCGCTCGGAGACCGAGATCCAGGCGCTGCTGGCTACCGGCAACTACCGCACGTTCACCGCCGAGGTCTCCGACCGCTTCGGCGAGTATGGCCTGGTGGGCGTGCTGATCGTCCGGCAGAGCCCCGCGGACCTGTTTGTGGACAGCTTCCTGCTCAGTTGCCGCGCCCTGGGCCGCGGGGTCGAACATCGCATGCTCTCGGCCCTGGCCGAAGAGGCGCTGGACAACGGCATCTACACGGTCTCGGTAGCGTTCCGGCCATCGGCGCGCAACCTGCCGGCGTACCAGTTTCTGGAGAGCATTCCCTTCGGGCGCAAGCACGAGGGGAGGGACGAGACGGTGTACTCCTTCCCCGTTTCCGAGCTGCAATCGCTGCGCTGGAAGGCCCCCGCGCCGGAATCCGGCCAGCCGCCCGCGCCGCGAGGCGGGACCGCGCCGTCGCGCCGTTTCACCGGCTACGCCCGCATTGCGGCCGATTTGCGCTCCCCGGTCCAGGTCCTGCAGACGATTCGCCGCCAGGCCCAGGCGGTCCTGCATGCGACCCCCGAAGACCATCCCGACGCCCCCTCGTCCGCCATCGAGCGCCAGCTTGCGGTCATCTGGACCGAGCTGCTGGAGCGGCCCGTGACCTCGGCCTCGGCCAACTTCTTCGACCTCGGCGGCCATTCCCTGCTCGCCGTCCTGCTGCTGATGCGGGTGAAGGAGGCGTTCTCGGTCGAACTCTCCGTCGACGACGTGTATTCGGGCACGCTCACGCTCTCCGAGCTGGCCCGCACCATCGAGGCGCGCCAGCTCGGCGCTCTCGACCCCGACGAGTACCAGGCGCTGCTGGCGGAGATCGAGGGACTCTCCGACGACGAGGTCCGCGTCCTGCTCGAACAGGAACCGCCACCAGCGAACGGGAGCTGAGCCGCCATGCGCGTCCTGCTGGCCTCCAACGCATCTTACGATCCGCCGCGGGGCGGCTCCACGCGATCCAACCTCGCCTGGCTGCGCCACCTGACACGGGCCGGCCACCAGGTTTCGGTCGTCTGCCCCACCGTCGAAGGCCGGCCGGATTCGACCACGACGCCTGAGCAGATCACGGTGCACGGCGTGAAGGACCTCTCCTTCCGCGCCGCGGTTCTGGGCCAGTTCATCCGCGCGGAACAGCCCGGCTGGGTGCTGGTTTCGAGCGAAGACGTCTCGCACGTGCTGATCCGTGAAGCCGGGCAGTCGGCGCCGTCACGGCTGATCTACCTCGCCCATACGCCGCAGTTCATGCCCTTCGGGCCGGAGTCGTGGCACGCCGATGCGGCGGCCTCGGCCATCGTCCGGCGGGCCGCCTCCATCATCACCATCGGCAGGCACATGGCCGGCTACGTCGAGACCCATCTGGGCCGCGCCGCCACGGTTATCCATCCGCCCATCTACGGCGGTCCGGCGGTCTTCACGCCGTCGCGCGAGGGATACGTCCTGATGATCAACCCGTGCACGGTGAAAGGGCTCTCCATCTTCCTGGAACTGGCCCGGCGCTTCCCGCAAACCGCCTTCGCGGCATTGACCGGCTGGGGCACCACGGGCACGGACCGCGCGGCCCTCGCCGGGCTGCCCAACGTCCGGCTGCTGGCCAGCGTCGGAGACATCGACGAAGCGCTGGCGCCCGCCTCGCTGCTGCTGATGCCCTCGCTCTGGTACGAGGGCTTCGGCCTGATCGCCATGGAGGCGATGCTGCGCGGCCTGCCGGTGGCGGCCAGCAACTCCGGCGGGCTGCTGGAAGCCAAGCAGGACACCGGCTACGTCATCCCGGTCCGCCCCATCACCAGCTACGAGGCGCACTTCGACGAGACGCACATGCCGCGGGCGGTGGTTCCGGCGCAGGACATCGAACCCTGGGCCGCGGCGCTCAAGACGCTGCTGGGCAGCGAGGAGGAGTATCGCGCCGAATCGCGGCGTTCCCTGCTGCGCGCGCAGGCTTTCGTCTCATCACTGGACGCGGCCGACTTCGAGCGGCACCTGCTGGCCCTGCCGCCGGCCCCGGAGCCCATCCCGCGGCCGGCGGCTAGGGATATGGACCCGGCCCGCAGGGCGCTGCTGCTGGCCCGGCTGAAGCGAGCAGGCCGGCAGAGCCCCGACCGTGAGGGAGGGGGTTCCGCATGAGAATCCTGCTGGCGCACAACTCCACCTACTTCCCCTCGGCCGGCGGCGGCGACAAGTCCAACCGCCTGCTGATGGAGGCCCTGGCGGCCCGCGGCCATGCGGTGCGCGTGGTGACGCGCGTGGAGCAGTTCGGCCCGGAGCACCACGAGAGACTGCTGGCCCAACTGGGCGAGCGCCGCGTGGAGGCCCTCTGCGCCTCCGGCTCCGGCATCACCTACACACTGAACGGCGTCAGCGTGCGGGTCCTGTCGCTGAACCCCAACCTGCGGGCGTTCTTCCAGGCGCAGATCGACGAATTCGACCCCGACCTGATCGTCACCTCCACGGACGACCCGGGCCAGATCCTGTTCGACATCGCCACGCGCACCCCGCGGGCCCGCACGGTCTACCTGGTGCGGGCGACCATCGCGGTGCCGTTCGGCCCGGACAGCTCCATGGTCTCGTCGGCCAAGACCGAGATGCTGAAGCGCGCCGACGGCGTGGTGGGCGTCTCCCACTATGTGGCCGGCTACGTCCGGGAGTGGAGCGGCATCGACGCCATCCACGTGCCCATCTCCCTGCTGGAGCCCGGCGCCAGCTATCCGCTGCTGGGCGCCTTCGACAACCCGTATGTCGCGATGGTCAATCCCTGCGCGGTGAAGGGCATCGACATCTTCCTGGAGCTGGCGCGGCGGCTGCCGGAGCTGCGCTTCGCCGCCATCCCCACCTGGGGAACCCAGCCGGCGGAGATCGAGGCGATGCGGCGCCTGTCCAACGTCACCCTGCTGCCGCAGATGGACGACATCGACGGCCTGCTGAGGGTGACCCGCGTCATGCTGGTGCCCTCGGTGTGGGCCGAGGCGCGCTCGCGCATCGTGCTGGAGGCGATGTCGCGCGGCATCCCGGTGATGGCCTCCGACGTGGGCGGGCTGCACGAGGCCAAGCTGGGGGTTCCCTACCTGATCCGCGTCAACCCCATCGTCAGCTACAAGCCCGCGGTCGACTCATCGATGGTCCCCATCGCCGAAGTGCCGCCGCAGGACGTCGAGCCCTGGCTGCGCGTTCTGGCGCGCCTCACCTCGGACCGGCCGCACTGGCAGGAGTTGGCCGCCGCATCCCGCGGCGCGGCCCTGCAATACGCCGCCAACCTCAATGTCCTGCCCTTTGAGTCGCTGCTGCTGGAGCTGTTGAGAAAGCCCAAGAAGCAGCCGCCGGCGAGCTCTGCGAAGCCCGCGCTGAGCGAAGACCGGCGGCGCCTGCTCACGCTGCGGTTGAAGCAGCACGCGGCCTCCACGCGGCCCGACGCCACGCTCTGGTTCCCCGGTATCGAATCGGCTCCGGCGGGCAAGCCGCGGCTCTTCTGCTTCCCCTGGGCGGGCGGCGGGGCGTTGCCGTACCGGGCCTGGAAAGAGCCGCTGGCGTCCACGGTCTGCGTCGTTCCGGTCCGCTTGCCGGGCCGGGAGACGCGCGCGGCCGAACCCGCCATGGAGCGGATGGAGCCGCTGGTGGAGAGGCTGCTGGCCGAGATCCGCCCCTTTCTCGACGTGCCGTTCTCGTTCTTCGGCCACTCGATGGGCGCCGGCATCGCCTTCGAGCTGACGCGCGCCCTGCGGCGGGCCGGGCTTCCCCTGCCCGCTTCACTGCACGTCTCCGGCGCCCGCGCGCCGCAGTTTCGCCTGCACCATCAGCCACCGCCGGAGCCGGCGCTGCGGGACTTCATCGAGGAGTTGCGGCGCCTGGAGGGCTTTCCACCCTCGGTGCTGAACAACCCGGAGCTTCTGAAGCTGGCGCTGCCTTCGCTGCTGTCCGATGCCCGCCTCTACCGCTACTACGCCTACCAGCCGGGCGAACCGCTGCCGCTACCGCTGTTTGCGTACGGCGGGGAGGCGGACCCGAACGTCACCGCCGGCCACCTGAACGCCTGGGGCGAACAGACGGCCACCTATTTTCGCCGCGCCGAATTCCGGGGCGGGCATTTCTACCTGGAGCCCTCGCAGGCCACGCTGCTGGCCACCCTGCGCGCCGACCTCACGCCGGAGTCACGGTCCCGCTGATCTCCCGTTCGGGCTCGCGCGTCTCCCGCTCCGGCTCGGGGAGCTTCCCGGCCCTGTTGGCCCAGCCCCAGAACACGGCCGTGGAGGCGCTCAACACGCCGGCCACGACACCGATTTCCCGGACGGAAAAGAGCGTGGACGCCGCCCCGGCAGCGCCCATCGACAGCAACATCACGGCGTTGGACATGGTCTCGACGGTGGTGAAGACACGCCCGCGCAGGCCGTCGGGCACGTGCGCCAGCAGCATGCCGCGGTTGAGCACGGAGTTGAGCCCCATGGCCACCCTGGACAGGGCGATGAAGACCATGGCGGCATAGATGGAGCCCATGACGCTGAAGACGACATAGCACAGCCCGTGCAGGAAGAAGGCCACGGTCACCGTGCGCTTGTATCGTTCAAAGCCCATGCCGCGGCCGAGGCGATGGCCGAGGACGCCGCCGAGCACGAGTCCGATGCCGGCGGAGCTCCAGATGAGGCCGATGCCGGCCGGGCCGCGGGCGAACACCACCTCGCCGAAGAGGGTGAAGAGCACCTGCGCCGCGCCGCCGCCCGTGCTCCAGCCCACGCCCAACAGCGCGATGCCCAGGATGAGCGGGCGCGCCGCCATGTAGCGGAGCCCCCCGCGGAACTCCTCCAAGCTGGCGCCGCGGCGGCGGGCGGCCCCGCCTCGCTCCGGCCTGAAGTCTCCCCTCATGCTCCAGATGGCCGCGGCGCTGAAGGCGAAGCTGGCCGCGTTGGCCACGAAAGCCCACTTGTAGCCGAACTGGGCGGTGCTCAGGCCTCCCAGCATGGTGCCGATCGAGAGCGTCAGCCACGACGTGGTCTGCGTCAAGGCGTTAGCCGTGTGGAGCTCGTCCTGGCTGGCGATGCGCGGCAGGATGGCGCTACGGCCGCTATTGAAGAAGGGCGATGCGAACATCAGCAGGCCGCTCAAGGCGTAGAGCAGCCATGTCTCCCGGTAGGTCAGCAACAGGATGTGGGCCAGCGCCACCACGGCCCGCAGCACGTCGGAGGCGATCATCACCTTGCGCCGGTCCATGCGGTCCAGCACCACGCCGGCGACCGGCCCGGCGACAATCGCCGGGAGCACGCGCGCAATCATCACCGCCCCCACCGCGGCGCCGCTGCCGGTGAGGTGCAGAGCCAGGCTGAGCACGGCGATGGAGTTGAAGTGGTCGCCCACCTCGCTCACCGTCTGGCCGAGCCAGCAGGCGCGGTAGTTCCGGTTGCGCCTGAGGATCTGCGCGAATCCGCTCACCACTTCATTAGAACTTGAACTTGAACGGGGCAGCGGGCGATGTTCCGGTCCCATCCCCTATGCTCCCGACTCGCGGTTGTGTACTATACGTGAATGTCCGTTAACAGGAACTTCGTTCTTTGCGCCCTGCTTCTGACGCTGGCCTGTTCGCTTTCCGCGCAGCCGCGGCGCGGCCGGGCCGGGGCCGGCGGGGTTGCGGAGACCACCCGCATCATCAGCGACTGCGAGCGCCGCACCAACACGTTCAAGAAGACGCTGGACCGCGCCCTGGGCCGCGACAATGTCCGATTGGGCCAAGGCCGGGAGGACGAGCTCAATCGCGAGGCCTCGCGGTTGGAGAACCAACTCGACAAGGCCGGCGACTCCTGGAACCGCGACCACAATCCCGACAGCACGCGCGACCACGTGCGCGCCGCCATCGCCGTGGGCAACGACATCGACCGCGCAATGCGCAGCAACAGGATGGGGCCGGACGCCGAGCGCGAATGGGCCGCGGTCCGGGCGGAGCTGAACCGGCTGGCGCAGACGTTCAACCTGCCGCGCATCCGGTAGGGGCGGCCGGCTGGGCCGGCGCGGCGGCCGGAGGTGTCCGATTTTGGGATTAGGGTCGTTTTGTTTTTTCTCCGTTTGCCTGGTTCCAGGGTGGCTGAAGGCATGGATGGAGGTGGGGTCCCGAGTGGTGGTGTCGAGTTTGCGCATGGTGTTCAGCATGGTGATGGAATACACCCGGGGAGGCGGGATCGGGGGCGGGAGGGCCGCAAGTGGTTGAAGCGACTAAGAAGATTTTCTTGAATTCGCGGTGAAAGACTTGCACGCTTGGAGGGTTACGGGAGTCGCTCTGGATAGCGAGCAAGAAAACAGGGCTCCAACGGAGGCGCATTGCAGTATAGTCAATGGTAACCGGGAAGCGAAAGTGCAGATCCCGGCTTCGGTGATGCGCCTGACTCGAAGAGTGTTTACCGACCTGGCCATCTGGATGACCGGCCTGGGGCTGGTTATGGGCATCGTCTTCCCGTTTTTCGTCGCCGGCATGGGGGTAGAGCCCGAATACGTGCTGACACCGGCGTTTTTTGGAGCTTGCATGGCGGCGGGATTCATCGTGGGCGGCGCCAATATCGTCCTGGCGCGGATGGTTGTGGGACGGCGCCTCCGGCTGCTGGCCGGGGGAATGCGACATGTCGAGGGGATGGTGCGCGAGGCGGCGCGCAGCGGGGATATGGGACAGTGCTCGCCCGAGACCTGCTTCCTGGAGGTGGATTCGGAGGATGAGATCGGCGAAAGCGGGCGCGCGTTCAACGTCCTGGTGGAGGCCCTGGCCTTGTCGCTGCGGACCAACGCCTCGGTGAAATCCTTCACGGAGATGCTCGCCAGCCAACTGGAACTCGATCCGCTGGCCAACCAGGCGCTGGAGCAGTTGCTGCGGCACAGCGGGGCGGAAGCGGGCGCCATCCTGGTTGCGTCGGAAGGGTACATGAAGGTGATAGCGTCGCACGGAATTCGCGCCGCGGATTCCCTGGTGGAGAGCGACCATATCCGGCGGGCGCTATCGGCCCTTCAGCGGCAAAGTCTGTCCATGCCGGAGGGAATCGCGCTGGACGGCGTGGTCACCGATTTCCGGCCGCGCGAGGTACTGGTGGACCCGCTGTGCTACAAGCGCGTTCCGCTCGGGGCGGTGATTCTGGCCAGCGCCGCCGGTTTTACGGACGAAGCCCGTTCGCGGCTGGAGTTGCTGCGCGAGGGGCTGTCGCTGGCCCTGAACAACGCTCTTGCGCACGATCGGCTGCAGCGGCTCGCCGCGGTGGATCCGCTGACGGCCAGCTATAACCGCCGCTTCGGACTGGCGCGGCTGCGGGAGGAGTTCGGCCGCGCGGTTCGCTCCTCCACGCCACTGGGAGTGGTCATGTTCGACATTGACCACTTCAAGAGCGTGAACGACACTTACGGTCACCTGGTCGGCGACCGGGTGCTGATTCGCGTGGCCAAGGTGGCGCGATCGGCGATGCGCGAAGGCGACATCCTGGTGCGTTACGGCGGCGAGGAGTTTGTGGCCGTCCTTCCCGGCGCCTCGCGGGAGGACATTCGGTTGACCTGCGAGAGGCTGCGACGGGCGGTGGAGGAAACCTCCATCGCGGAGCACGACCAGGTGATCCGCGTCACCGTCAGCTTGGGCGGCATCTCGTTTCCCGAGTTCGATGTGCAAGGCGAGGAGGAACTCATCCGGCGGGCCGACGAAGCGCTGTACTCTGCCAAGGAGTCGGGGCGCAACCGGGTGGTGGTGGCATAGGCTGATCCAGCTTTTGCAGTGCTTCTGCCGTCTGGAGTTCGAGGCGCTGGTCGGCGAGCACATGGCTTGGTTGTCCGTTTCGGCGGCAGTTGATCTGGCCGTTCCAGGCGTGGCAGGTTGCGCCCCTGACGGTGCTCCCCAAGACGAGGTACGCTGGCCAGTGTAGGTTCAGTTGGGGCCACGGTGAGTCTCCCAGAAAGAGCCGGGATTTGGGCGTTGCTGCTGTCTCTTGGCGGCATTTCGTACTTCTCTGGCCGCGGCGCGCTCGGAGTGGCGCAGGTGCGGGATTCGACTCTCAGTCCCTGGTCGCCAGTGGAACTCTCCATGGACTGCGGCTTTGTGGGAGAGTCGTTCGAGGCGCTACAGAGCGGGGTCCGCAGGCTTTGGCGGCTCAGTGCTTAGTGTCAGATTCGCGACCTGCGCGTTGGTTGGGGCTCTTGGATTACAATGGGAAAAGGGAATTTTGGCCAGTGGCTTAGACCAGCGGAAAGACATCAGATGACACTATGAACGATGAAAAATCGTCGGAGGTGGCTCACGAGGAGAGTCGGCATTATTCGATTCAGCATGTGGCAAACCAAGCTGCGGCGTACCAGAATGTGCTTGATGGAGTCAAACAGACGAAGTCGATCGCCCCGCTGTGTTGGTATCCCCATGACACACTGGGCGAGTTGTATATGTTCGCTGATCTCCTGGAAGGAGAAGATCGCGAACTGGGACGATTGCTCTACCAGGGGCCCATTTTAGATCTTTGCTGCGGCGACGGTGACTTGGCGTTCTTTCTTGCGTCCCAAGGGTGCACGGTAGACGCAGTCGACTGGCCACCCACCAACTACAACGCTATGGCCGGAGTTCGGGCCATGCGAGAGACCCTGAGCTCGGCCGTCCAGATCGAAGAAGTCGACCTGAACGGCGCTTTCCGACTGGCCACGCCCTTTCTACAACGTCATCTTCTTCATGGGGGCTCTATACCACCTGAAGAACCCTTCGACGGTGCTTGAGGAGATCGCGAAGTCCTGCGCTTACTGCGTCCTCACAAGTCGCGTCACGCGCTACGCGGCGGACCGTCAGACGGACATCGGATCACTTCCTGTTGCCTATCTCGTGGATAAGCACGAAACGAATGGTGATCCGACAAACTATTGGATCTTCACGCAGGCGGGTCTGCGCCGTGCCTTGACGCGCGCGAACTGGCGGATTTCTGCCATGATGACTCGCGGAGCCACCGAGTCAGATCCTGCCTCAGCAGGTGGCGATGAGCGCGCATACTGCTTCTTAAGGAGTGCACACCGGCAGGTCGAGTTTCTGGAGGGAGTGCATCTTGTGGAAGCCGGCGAGTGGCGATGGACGGAGAAGCGGTTCTGCCTGAGGATCTGGCACGAGCCGTTCGATGCGGCCGCCTTTGTTCTTCCTTTGTTCATCCCGGAGGA
>JACRBC010000025.1 GCA_016213245.1 Candidatus Solibacter usitatus
ACCTCGATCCTGACCATCGGGGGGAGCATCTACGATCCGGGCTTCCAGGGGCTGCTGGACGAGGTGCGAGTGTCGTCCATCGCGCGGACGCCGGATTGGATCGTCACCGAGTACCAGAATCAGAATGCGCCGGCTACGTTCTTTTCGGTAGGCGCTCAACAATAGCCCGGCTTCAGACGCGGTAGCAGCCAAGGACCCGGAGCATGTCAGCCAGTTCCTGCAAATGACCGAGGGCCCGCTGAACCCGCTGTTCCTCGACCGATCCCAGCAGATCGACGTAGAACAGGTACTCCCACGGCTTGCCGCGAAGCGGCCGCGACTCTATCTTGGTCAGCGACAGGTCGCGTAGCGCAAATACACTGAGGGCCTTGAACAGCGAGCCTGCCTGGTTGCGCGTTGTGAATACGAGCGAGGTCTTCCAGCCTTTCTTGCTGGTCTCGTCGAGTTTGATCGGCCGCTGGTTGCTCCGCCGCAAGAGAAAGAACCTGGTGAAGTTCTGACGGTCGTCCTCGATGGAGCGGCGCAGGATGCGGGCCCCGTATATGCCCGCTGAAACGGCCGAGGCGATGGCCGCTGAATCGGTCAAGCCTTGCTCCATCACCATCTTTACGCTCCCCGCCGTGTCGTAGAACGGCACGCGCTCCATGAGGGGATTCCCAGCCAGGAAACGCAAACACTGGTTGAGAGCCACAGGGTGCGAGAATACACGGCGAATGGCCTTGTATCCAACGCCCGGCGGGGCGATCAAGTTGTGGACAATGCGAACGCTCGTCTCGGCGACAATGGTGTGGTCGAATTGCAGCAGATGGTCGTAGTTCTCGTGAACGGAGCCGTGGAGAGTGTTCTCGATCGGAATGACAGCGGCGTCCGCCTTTCCGTCCTGAAGCGCCGCAAACACCTCTTCAAAGCGCTGGCAGGGAAGGACCACACATTCCGGTCCGAGAAGTCGCAGCGCCGCCTCGTGGCTGAAGGCGCCGAGTTCTCCCTGGAAGGCAGCACGAAGTGGTCCGGTCTTGGAAGGCATGGGGGTAATGGTGTCTCGGTTGGTACTACGGTTTGCTCCGGCCCTTGCCGATTTCAACAACGTGACTTGAATCTGTTCCGATTTCGGAACAGAATCGAGAGAGCGGTCCCATCGAGCATCCCACCGAAGGCAGCAAGTTGCTTTCTTTGTTAGTCTTGCTGTTGGGGATGAGAAGCCCGGAGAAGGAATCGCCACATCCCGGAGTGCCACCAATCATATCATGGATGAGCCAGGCCAGAGATTGAAACAGGCCAGAGAACGATTGGGCCTGCGCTACCGGGACGTGGAAGAGCTGAGTTTGCAAATCGCTGAATGGAGGCGAAACGGCGAGTTCACTGTCCCTCTGAGCCGACTGGCGGATATCGAAAACCGAGGCGTCGTTCCGGCGCTCTACAAACTTTACTCCCTGTGCGCGATCTACCGTTTGGACCTGGCAGAGGTCATGCGGTGGTACGGCGTGGACCCAGGAGAGCTTGTCGCCGACTCTCGCGTGCTCGTCCCGGAGAAGACCCACCTCTATGGCTTTGGCCGGAAGGCGTTAGGACGAGTACATGCCGGCGCAGTGCAGATTCCGCTCTCACTTGACCCCGGACTGGACCTGAGCAAGACCACCTTCCTGAGCCGGTTCATCCAGAATTGGGGCATGTTGCCGCTGATGTTGGTGTCCAGCCTGGACCCAAGCAACTATCAGTATGCCCATGTCGGGTTGGACGACTGGTTCATGTACCCGTTGATCGAGCCGGGAAGCCTGCTGCTGATCGATGAAAAGAAGACCCAAATCGCGGCCTCCGGATGGAAGACGGAGCATGACCGGCCGCTATACCTCCTGGAGCACCGCGCGGGCTGGCTCTGCTCGTGGTGCAGCATGGCGGGGGAAAAGCTGATCGCGCAACCACATCCGGCATCCGGCGAGGTCCCCATGGTCTTCGACAATCCGGCCGAGGTAGAAGTGATTGGCCGGGTGATCGGAATTGCTAGCCGGCGCGATCGGCCACACCGCCGCCGTATTCGTTCCTGAGCAGTTCGAGCAGCAACTCCAGGTCGCCAATGAACAGAGCCCGTTCAGGGTTTGTTGCTGAAGCAGGGATCACGTTCCGGTATGGCGTCAGCCGGATCCAGTTCTCCACCAGGGTTCGACGCGGAGTGGACTGCTCCGCCAGGTACAAGCTGAGGTCCGCCTTCTGCTGTTCCAGGTCCAGGTCCAGCCAGTCGAGGTAGACGCTCTCGTGGCTCGATCTCATCGCCTGGTCGGCTTCCGCCTCGCCGAATACCATCGACAGCCCGTGGTGCATGTACCTGCCAGAGTCCGAATTGCGCAAGGCGGAGAGATAGACCAGCCGCCCATAGGTCGTCGGAATCTGGGAGAGGGTCCTTTCCCAGAGGTCCCTCGAGGGTCGCCGTGTGTCGACCACTTGTCTTTCTCTCTTCACGTCGCTCCCTGCAACCTCTCATTATTGGGAAAACAGGCGGCAGAGTCAAACCGAACAGGGCACGCAAGCGAATCGGTCCAAAGTGCCATCGGCGCCCTGCTGTTGTTCCGATTTCGGAAAATCTAAGGGGAATCGCTTGCGAGCGGCGATTTCGAGGGTACTCTCTGTTCGGAACACCAATTCCACCTGAGAGGACCCAAACAAATGACCAAGCGAATGCTGCTCGCCCTACTCCTCCTGCTGCCCGTCTTCAGCGCAGTGGGCCGAGTACAAATCGACCCAGTGCCGGGTTGTGCGCCCTGCCCACCTCCGCCCGAGCCTTCACCCGATGGGAGAATGCAGGCCCAGATCTAGCAGGCTTCCGTGACCAGGCCCTTTGGGGCGGCCCGATCCGCCTGGCTGCCCCAAATTAGCGCAATCGTGTGATGGAACTGTATGCAGGCGCATCTGTTATCATCTTGGTGGTCTTGACCGTCAATGACAGACGCTTCCGCCAAGGTGGTGGAGTATCTGGTAGGTCTGATCTGGGCCTCAGGTACTTTCTTCACTGCTGCTCTCATCTCACGACTCTACGCCCTGGACCTGGAACCCCGCTATCGCGCGTTTGTCCTGGTGCTGACTGCACAACTCACGCGGTCCCTGCTGTTGCTCTGCATACGGCCGTTAACCAACGCCTATGCATGGGTGTACTTTGTCGGGGAGCCAGCCCTGTTTTCACTTTACGTTATGGTGACCCTGGAGATCTACCAGCAGGTCTTTGAAAGCTATCAAGGGCTCTCCGTACTGGGTCGTCGCAGTCTCTGGACGGCGCTTGTATGCAGCCTGGCGGTGTCGGTGACCACCCACCTGAGCGAGTTCGACCTCACCCACGAGCCCATCCAGATTCTACGCATCTTCCAAATGCTGGAAACCACCTTGTGTAGCGCTCTGCTTGTGTTCCTGGCTGTGGTGGCCGCCTTCCTCACGTGGTACCCGGCGCCTGTGAGGCGCAATCTCCTGGTCTACGCCTTCGGTTTTTCGCTGTTCTTCGCGACTCTGTCTGCCGGCATCTTTCTGAGGAATCTGGACCCCGTCAGGTACACGAAGCTTGCCGATCTGATGAGGTTGAGCGGGTCGACGTGCTGCCTCGTGGGATGGCTCGTGCTGTTCCGGAAGCGGTGGGAAGTGGTGCCTAAGGAGGGGATGGCGCTACATGGCGCCTGCGCCAGCAGGCTGCTGGCCCAACTGGAGGCGCTGAACAAGGCGCTGGAAGCAGGTCGAAAGCCGCCGCAATACACGGTTTGACGTCGGCTGATAGTTTAATCTGCGCAAGCGATTGCATCCGGGGAGTAATCGGGTTAGGATGAAGTCAACTCGATAAAGAGATGCTATGACTCCACTGGAATCGATGGCTCTGCTTTCCTTCGTGTTTCTGGGTCTTCTGGCCTGGATTTTCAGCCGCCTCGCGTTTGCCAGACGGGAGCAGATCGATCTGGAGGCGTGGTGGAGTTCCTATTCCCCGGATCGCTACCGGCCGATGCGCCGGATGATGAGCCGCAGGGACTTCGACTACCTCAGGTCCGAGCCGGGCTTCCGGCCCGAGATGTTGAAACGGTTGCGGCGGCAGCGCGCTGCCGCGTTTGCCGCGTATCTTCGAGCCATGCGCGCCGATTTTGCCAGGCTGCAAATGGTTGGCTGGGCCTTGGTCATGGCCGGCGGGGTCTCACCGGCGATTCGTGATGAGCTATTCCGCCAAAAGGTACTGTTCACGCGCAACTACTGCCAGGTCCAACTCGGATTGCTGGCCTACCGGCTCGGCATTGGCAGCGTGGACGCCTCCGGACTCGTCGAGGCCATGCGCGCTGCCTCGGCCTCGTTCCAGCCGCTGATGGCGCCGTCTGCGGCCTAAGCGCTGAGCGCCGGAACGCCGCCCCCACTTCGAACGGTTCCGCGCGTGGCCCGGTCCGCTTGCTGAGCCTCGCCGCTCCTCCGCGCCGTGAGGCTGCCCCCTCAGTCGTATTGCGGCGTCTGGGTGTGTGATTTCCGCCGGTGCGGCCAAGCGTTGAGGTCGCACGGACATACGCCCAAGGCCCACGGTTCGTCCATCGGATCGCTCTGGATGAGGATGAGAGGCCGTTGCATTCTCCCCACTCTGACCTTTGTCCACAGTCCTTTGCTGAACCCTGCGGCTGGCCGAGAGCGCGAACATCTTGTTGTCCGAACCTGACGGGATTGATCGACGGGTGTCCCCTGTACCCTTGGCCATCAGCGCGCATTCAGGAAGGCGATCAGGTCGGCCATCTCAGCGCCGGAGAAGACCGGCCAGGGAATCCTGCGCTTCTCCATCTCGCCCCGCATTCTCGGCCCGTGCTGCCAGAGGGCGGCCGCCATCCGGTGAGCGGAGAACTGGCCTCGGTTCTCATGCAGGCTCAGCGCTCCGGAACCAGGCTGGTCGTGGCAGGAGCCGCACTTCTTGGCGGCAAAAACACCGCGCCCGCGAGCGGGTTTGCCCTTTTCTTCGAAGTAGCGCTGGGCGAATAGATACGCCATCAATTGGCTCATCTCGTTCTCCGAGAAAGTCGGAAAATCAAACTGGACGGCGGCGGCGCGCTGGCGCATCTGAGGGAGGTGGTTCCACATGCGGACGCCGAGCTCGGTGAAAGTCCGGGCCGCGCGAGCGACACCCACCAGGTCGATTTTGCCGGTCTCCGGCGCTCCCAAGGTATGGCAACGGCCGCAGCCGCGCTCCCGGAAGACCTTCTCTCCTGCCAGCGGATCATCGAAGACCAGAGACGGCCGCTCGTCGGGCCGCTGGGGCAGGTTTCGAACATACACCAACAGGTCCACCATCTCCTGCAAGGTGAAGGTTGGCCAGCGAATGCCCCTCTTTTCAATCTCGGCCATCATGGCGCCGGAGTGATTCCACATGTGCTCGCTCCAGCGGATTCGATTCGCGATGGCCGGCCACCTGGAGACAGGCGGCCCGGGACGCTTTCCCTCTTCCGGCGTGAGTGCGTGGCAGATGCTGCATTTCTTGACTGAAAACAGCGCCTTGCCCCGGCCGGCGTCGCCAGGCAGGTCAAAGTACCGGATGGAGTAGAAGTAGGCGTAGAGGTCGGCGATCTCTGTCGGCCCCAGGGACAGCACCGGCAGATTCCTGGCGGACATCGCGCGCCACATGGCGGGCCCGTGATTCCACATCGAAGCGGCCAGAGTGGCGGGGGTGAAGTCCCGTGTCGAGCGCCGGGAAAGATCCGGCGCTGTTCCGCCACCGGCGCCGCGGATCGAATGACACAGAGTGCAGCTCCGGCGCTCAATCGACTCGGCGCCTCGCCGTGCGTCCCCATACTGGGCAAGTAGCGGCGCAGCCAGCAGGCCAGCCCCGGCGGCGCGTCGAAGGAAAAAGCCCCAGCGGCGAACTGGTCGCAACCAGGCGCGTATGACGGTCCTCGCGAGCATAGTGCCTCCCCGGCGCCGGCGGCGGCGCCCATCCAACCTGGCCCGTTGATAACCAGCCGGATCCGTTCGGATGACTGTGCGATCACCGGCCGGCACCCCCAGATGGCGGTTCATTTCCAGATAGCATCCCCAGCGCAGCCCGGCGCCCGCCGCGGCGACGTGCCGCCTCGATCAGCCAACTCCCTCTCTGGTCCTCCCTAGTGCTCCTCCGTACTTCGCAGCGTTCTGAGATATGCGACCAGGTAGCGGATCTGGCGTTCATTCAGCGTATGTCCCCAGGGCGGCATCAGGTTGGACTTTCCCCGTTCCCGCCCGCCCCGGGAGATGGCCTCGGCGAGCTGCTGGTCGGCGATGCTCAGCATCACCGCCTGATCGGTCAGGTCTCTCGGCTTGGGCCTGAGGTTGAAGGCATTGAACCCATCCCCTTCGCCCGATGCGCCATGACAGACCACGCAATAGTGTTCAAAGAGCTTCTTCCCGTTGGCCTGTTCGTAATTGAAAACCGCCTCCTGTTTGGGCGATTCAGCGCCAGCCGCCTGCGCCGCCCCCCATCGCGCCCCGATCCGTTCAAGCAGCCATGGCGCTGCAACCACCACGGACATCGAGACAAGCAGAACCAAAGGACGCTTTCTCATCTTTGTTCCTTTGCTCTCGGTGGCGGCAAACTCACCAGATAGGCGGTCAGGGCTCGCGCGTCGGAATCGTCGATGGCGTAGTTGGGCTCAAGCACCGCCGGCTTGAATCTCTGCGGGTTTTTCAGGTAGGCGAATACATACCCGCTGAACAGGCGGCCGCCCAGGCCGTCCAGCGCCGGGCCTACGTATCCACCCGCGAGGTTTACCTGGTGGCATGCTTGGCAGCCGTACTTGTTGAAGTAGAGTTCCTTGCCGCGAGCGGCTTCCTGCAACTCCGGTCCGCCCAGCGGAAACAGCTCGTGCGCGATGGAATCTTCCAGCAATACCGTCTCAAAATACCTGACCGTCGTTTGGATCTCCTGATCGGACATGCCCAGCAACGGCATTCGCTCCGTCATGATCGGCCGCATGGAATATGGCAGCCGGAAGTATGCGGCGATCCACAGGGGTTTCGCCTGGCTGCCGATGACGGAAAGATCCGGCGCCAGCCGTCCGCTCTCGCCGCTGAGGCTGTGACACGTCAGGCACTCGTACTTCCTCAGTATCTTTCCGAAATCTCCCTGTGTCCGGAGCGGGACTGGCTGTTGTCCCGCGGAGACATAGCGCGCCGGGATCTTCTTGTCCGACAGGGAAAGCAGCGCCACGACTAGCTCCCGAGCCTGTTCGTCGCTAAACTGGAAATCCGGCATCTTGAGGTTCTTCCCAAAAACGCGCGGCGTCTTGATTTTCGTGAACAGCCAGGACCACAGGTTCCGTTCGATCCGCAAGTTCCCGAAATCCAGCCGATCCACGTCCTTGCTGCCGATTCCGGCCAGATCCGGGCCAAGTTCAGCCTGTTCCTCGATCTGCTTCAAGCGATGACAGCCCCCGCATCCCAGCCGCTGGTAGAGCTTCTTGCCGGCCGCCAGATTGTCGCGTGTGGCGGCCGGGAGCAGGCGTTCCAGTTCCTGTTCCTGCTGGGCATCCACCGTGGAATCGGAGAACTCCGACGCGATGTAACTGACGATCGCCCGGATGTCCTTCGCCGGGAAGCTGAACTGTGGCATGCGGGTCTGCGGAAAGAGCGCTTTGGGATCGCGCAGCCAGCTCTCCAGCCATTCCAGGCGTACCTTGCCGCCGACTCTGCCCAAGTCGGGTCCGGAGGATCCTCCCCGGCCGCCCTGCGCGTGACAACTGATGCAGCGGGCCTCCCGATAGCGCTGTTGGCCCAGTTCCACTGCCGCCGCGTCCGCAACGAATGCGTTGCCGGTGGCGGGTGCCTTCTGGGACAGGAGGAACGTCGTCAACAGGCGCGCTTCCTCGTCCGCCAGCATGACGTTCGGCATGGACGTGCGCTCCAGGTACTCCTTCGGATTCTTCAGCCAGCGGAACAGCCACAGTGGCCTGACCTTGCTTCCAAGGCCATCCAGGTCCGGGCCGATGGGCCGGACGGGCGTCACGCCGGTGATCTTGTGGCAGCCGGTACATCCGGCCTTCCGAATCGTCTCCCGGCCCGCGCTCAGGATCCGGGCCTCGGGCACCGCCTCTCCCGGATGGCACTGCCCGCATGAGGCCTGCAGGTACTGGCTGGGCAGCATTGGATCTTCCCACCACTTCAGTCGCCCGTGCGCGCCCCGCACTGTGGTGGCCGCGCCCTGCCCCCGGTGGCAAACCGTGCAGCCGATCTCGCCCAGCCGGTGAGGCGTGACCGGATGAGACCGAAACGGCTGAGGCGCATCCCGCAGGAATCGGTTCTCAACACCCAGGTGGCAGGTGACGCACCGGTCCACGACATCGAGCGCCGGGTTCCATACCTGCCGGATAGTCAGGGGCGTCGTCCGGACCGGAATGTTCTGCCGGAACTTCTCCTCGGCGAAACGGTTGAAGGCCTTCTGATACCGCCTCCATTCGGCAAGATAGTCGCGCACGGGCGTGACCGCATAGACCAGCAGCAGAGCCAGGCTCGACAGGCAAAACAACAATGAAATGCGTCGCATAAATCGGTCCCGTTCAACTCATAGCTGCCACGGCCACACAAACGACCAGCCCGGTCCCCGGAATAGCGTGCCTACCACCGTCAGGATGACGGCCAGCGTGATAAACCAGCTCATGATCCACGCCGCCAGACTGAGACCGGCCAGCCCCGCGTGAACCCCGGTAAAGAACCGCGCCCAGGCTGTGCGATGGATCAGAAAGCCCCACAGGCCCCGCTCCCGGGAAGGGAAGATGCTGATCATAAGCAGCCCGATCAGCGCGGTCGGCGCCAGCGCGGCCCAAACCCGGAACCAGGCCAGGAACAGGATGAGGAGCAGAACACCCCCGGATAACCCGTACAGCCGGGCGGGGCGGCGTTGGCTCCACAGGCTGTCCCGTTCGAAGTTCACGCGAAAGTAGGGGATGATGATCAGGGCGATCACGACGAGTGCGGGGATCAGGACTCCGGCGACGACGGGAGGGAAGTAGTGCAGCAGCTCCTGAAGGCCCAGAAAATACCAGGGCGCCTTGGCCGGGTTTGGCGTCTTGTTGGGATTAGCCAGGCTCTCCAGCGGCGCGTCGTAGAACAGGGAGACAAGCCCGAGAACGATCAGCAGGATCTCCATGGCGATCACCTCACGGACGATCAGGTGAGGGAATGTCATGACCAGCTTCTCTTCCGGAGCCTCCAGTCTGGCCGGAAGCTGCCGGTGCAACAAGGCAACCCGCTGCGGCAGGGTGGCCCCCTGCGAGCCGGATTCAACGTGCATTGAATTTTGTCCCGCCATTTGCACTCTTCTCCCGGTTACAGAGGCCGTACGCCTCCGTCCTTTCTCACCCGCCAGAAGTGAACGGCCAGCAACACCGCGGCCGCCAGCGGCAAAACGACGCAGTGCAGCACGTAGAACCGCACAAGGGCGTTTTCGCCAATCACGTTCCCGCCGAGCAGGAGAAACTTGAACTTCGGACCGATCAATGGCGCCGCCTCCGCCATGTTCGTGCCGACGGTGATGGCCCAGAAGGCCAACTGGTCCCAGGGCAGAAGGTATCCCGTGTAGCTCAGCAGCAGGGACAGGATCAACAACAGCACGCCGACGACCCAGTTGAATTCACGGGGCGGACGGTAGGCGCCGGAGTAGAACACGCGCGCCATGTGAAGAAAGACAAACAACACCATGGCGTGCGCCGCCCAACGGTGCAGATTGCGCAGCAAGGCGCCGGAAGTGACGACGAACTCCAGCTCCTTCATGTCCCGGTAGGCCTGAGGAATGGCCGGGCGGTAGTAGAACATCAGCAGCACTCCGGTCACGGTGAGAGCCAGAAACAGAGCAAATGACAGCCCGCCCAGGCACATCGTGTGCCGCAAGCGGAGGCTCTTCTCCGGAACCTTGACCGGGTGAATGTGGAGGAAAACGTTGCTGAAGACGGTCAGTGCCCGGTTGCGATTGGAATCCAGATAGCGATGCCGGAAGATGGAGCGCCACACGGGGGTCGCTACCACTCTCTCCTTGAGCTCCAGCACGTTCATGTGTCGCCTCCCACGCGGTTCATCACACCCTCAAGACCGCGTCTTTCTCCACTTCCAACTCCGAATCCACCACCAGTTCGCCGTCCTCCAACCGGATGGCGATGCGCCGCAGGCCGCGCGTCGCCGGCCCCATCAACAGCGAGCCGTCCACGGCGAACTTGCTGCCATGACACGGGCAGAAGATGGCGCCCTCCTCCTCCACGTGCCTGGTGATGCAGCCGAGGTGTGTGCAGACCGCCGAAAGCGCGAAGAAGCCGACCTCGGTCCGCACGAGGTAGACCTTGCGCGCATAGTCCGCCGTGACCGAATTCACCGGAAAACTCTCCGGCCTTCCCACCCGGAAAGAGGAGGGAGGCTCAAACAGCACTTTCGGATGGACAAAATCGAGCATCACGGCGGCGCCGCCGGCGCCCGCGGTGCCCAGCGCGCCGAGACCGGTGAACCACAGGAAGCGCCGGCGACCGGAGCCGGCCGCTTCAATTCGTTGACTGTCCATTGCTACCTCCAGGCCTATTCACGCCACCAGCACGCCGGATTCCACCAGAAAACTCTCCATGGTGATGCAGCCCACTGGGCAGCGCTGCTCGCACAAGCCGCACCGGATACACCGGTCTTCGTTCTTGATCAGGACCGCGGCGATCTGCTCGCCGTCGGCGCCGAGCTCGGCCCGGAACTCGTTTTCCAGTTCCTGCCGGAGTTGCCCGTCGCCGGCCAGCCAATCGGCGGGCCCCAATGCCAGGCAGTCTTCGGGGCACACATCCACGCACCCGGCGCACAGGATGCACTCCGAGCTTGTCTCCTCGGTCCCCTCAAAAATCGTGTTGACCCAGCACTGCAAGCAGCGATTGGCTTCGCGCAGTGCCTGCTGTTCGCTGTATCCCAGGTCGATTTCGGCGACCCCGATGCGCCGGTCGATCGGCAGCGTGGGAACTTTCACACGGGAACAGGACTCGTAGATGGGATCGCGCTTCCAGGCGTGCGGCGGGAACACCGCGATCTTCACTGAACGGGGCCGGGCCGGCGCCATTCCACTGAGGAACTGATGAATCGAGGCGGCGGCGCGGCGCCCATCGGCCACCGCTTCGATCACATTCCGCGCGCCAAAGGCCACATCGCCGCCCGCAAATACCCGCGGGTCGCTCGTGGCGAGCGTGACCGGATCGACCTCGAGCGTGCCGCGCGGCGTCACATCCAGGCCATCTTCGGGCTCGATGAAGGTGAGGTCTGAAGTCTGACCGATCGCCAGGATGATGGTTTCGGCCGGCATGGTCTCCTCACTGTTGGGATGGAACTCGGGGTTGAAGCGTCCCAAAGCGTCGAAGACCGACTTGACCGCAATGGTCTCCAGCCCGCAGACACGGCCTTCCTCCCCCACGATCCTCTTCGGACCAAGAGAACTGTGGATCACGATCCCTTCGTGCTGCGCCTCCTCAACTTCGTCCTGGAAAGCGGGCATCTCTTCCCGCGATTCCAGGCAGACCAGGCTCACTTCCCGCGCGCCCATCCGCAGCGCGAAGCGGGCCGCGTCCAGGGCGCTGTGCAAGTAGCGGTCCGGCTCCACGTACTCATCTTCGTTAAAGCGCAGCACTGAGCGCGCCACATCCACGGCTACGTTGCCGCCCCCCACCACCACCACCTTACGGCCCAGATCCACCCGGTAATTCAGGTTCGCGTTGAGCAGGAAATCCACACCTTGGAGCACGCCGTCCAGGTGGACTCCCTCGATCCGCAGCTCGCGGCTGCGATGGGCGCCGATAGCCAGGAAGACGGCCGAGTAGTCCTGCTCCCACAAGTGACGCAGCCAGAAGTCCCGCCCCAGGCGGTGGTTTACTTTCAACTCCACGCCCAGGCTCAGCACCCAGTCCACCTGCGCCTGGACGATGTAGCGCGGCAGCCGGTATTCGGGGATCCCCAGCGCCAGCATGCCGCCGGCCACGGGAGCGGCCTCGAAGATGATGACCCGATAGCCCAGCTTGGCCAGGTCGGTGGCGGCGGAAAGCCCGGCGGGGCCCGCCCCCAGCACCGCGATCTTGGGCCCGCTGAGCTTCTTGGGCGTGCGCATGGTCGAGACGATTCGCTGCCGCCCCAGCTTGCTGTAAGGACCGAATTGCTCGGCCACGAATCGCTTCAGCGCGCGAATGGCTACCGGCTGGTCGATCCGCCCGCGCCTGCACGCCGCTTCGCAGGGAGCCGCGCAGACATGGCCGCAAATCGCCGCCAGTGGATTGGGCTCCTCGGCGACCGCATAGGCTGCCTCGAAGCGGCCCTCCGCAATCATCGCGCAGTAGCGCCCCGCCTGCGTCCTGACCGGGCAGGCCTGGGAACAGGGAACGTTCCCTTCGAGCCATTCCAGGTTCACCAGCTTCATGGACCGGCTCGCCATTTTGGCTGCTCCCTGCCTACCGGGCGGCGCTGGGGCTGGCGACCACCTCCCCGCTGGCGGACACCTCGATTTCCTGTTGGGCGAACTTCAACTTCTCATGCCAGACCTTCAACGTGTACTTGCCGGCCGGCACGTTGGCGATCGAGTAACTTCCATCAGGTCCGGTCTTGGCGAAGTACGGATTAGGCGTGACAATCACCCAGGCCTCCATCTCGGGATGCACGTTGCAGAGCAGGCGCACCTCTCCCAACTTGTCGAAGGTGTAGGCCTTCGATTCCCCCTTCGGCCAGGTGCCCAGATTGAACTTGTTGCCGGCCTTGGAAGGAGTGAAAACGTTGTGCTGGACCGGGTCGCTGTTCTGGAACTTAACCGTGGTCCCCACCACCACTGGCAGGACGTGGGGTGTGAAGACCATCTTCAACTGGTCGATCTCGGCGGGCTGCTTGGCTGGAGGGAACTGGCCGGGAACGCCCTCCAGATAGACTACGGCGTCCCGGTTGTCCCGCATCCCAGGGCACTGCAGCTTGCCTTTAACCCCGCCGGCGAAGGCGGCTTCAGGTCGCCCGCCGAAGGCCAGCAGAAAGACAACAACGCCGGTTGTGCTGATTCGCATGTTCGTGGCTTTCCTGGTTCTGGTCTAAGAAGCGGCGTCTACCTGGCGTGGACCTTGGTGACGGCAAACTCGGAATCCTCCGCATGGCAGGTGGCGCAGGACTCTCCAAACGGTGCGATATTCACGAACGCATGGGCGGCCGTGGACAGGCGGTCATGGCAGGCCAGGCAGGCCGTCGCCGTGGGCGGCGTGGGACTGAAGAAGCCCCGCGGGGTGAGGCTGGCCAGCAGACCCTTGGGCAAAGGCAACTGGTAGCTGGTTCCCTCGTGACACTTCGAGCAGTTCCGCCGGTCGCCCGGGAATCGCACGCCGTTGAAGTTCTCGGCCTCGCCCGCATCGTAAATGGTGAATTCGTTCTCGAGATTCCGTCCGGTGTGAATCTTGTGAATCATGTTCTTGAAGTCCATGGCCTCGGCCGGCCGCTTGTTCGCGGGCCGTTCGGAATCGTCCGTGAATCCCGGCCGATGACAGACCGAACAGTATTCGACGCTGTCCCGGGTCTGGCTGTGCACAAGAAGTTTCTCGTGGCAGGCATTGCACTTGGTCTGGGAGACGATCGTGCGCCGCTTGACCGGCGTGCGATCGGTGACGCCAAAGTAGAACAGCTTGTTGAGGCCGGTATCGCGCCCGGTCACGGTTGTGCCATCGACTTTTGTCAGCCGGACGTCGTTCCAGCCTTCGGCGGCCACGACGTACGTCCCGGTGGCGTTGGCCGGGATAGAGGCGGTGAATTTGTAGCTAAAAGCGCCCTGCCCGGCTGGGGCCTGTCTGGCGTCTTCGCGGGTGTGGAAAACAGAATCATTCGTGGGACCGCCCAGCCCCAGCCGCAAGCGGCCCATCTTGGACGGTTCGAGAAGATTGCCCTTCTTGTCGGTGACCTTGAAGGTGACGGTAGGGTTGCTTCCCGGCGTGGCGCCGTCCACGGACAGGATCTCGAAATTCACTCCGGGCAACTGCGATGATCTGTCCGGGATCACGTGGGAGCCCTTGATCGAAATATCAAACTCTCTGCCGGTTTCCGGCGCGTGACAAACCGTGCACTGGGCATCGGAGACTTGCACGCCTCCCAGTCCGTGTTTTTCCCCGGTGGCAAAATTGACGTCGTCATGGCAGGCCCCGCAGGAGTCTCGAGCCGGCGCGGTCAAGTAGTTCTTACTCTGAGTTCCTTTATCGTGACAGACCTCGCAGTTGCGGATGTCACGGGGGAACCCGATCTCGGAAAAATCCTCGTCCTCGATGAGATAAGGCGTGCCCGCTCTGACGCTGGGCAGATTCTTGCCGCGATGAATCTTGTGGATCATGACCTTCATGTCCACCGTGTTGCCCGTGACGTGGTCGGTGGTTTGGGGGGTATGACAGAGAACGCAGAGTCTGACTTCTCTGCGCGCTCCCTCGCCATGGACGGCAAGGGGATCGTGACAAGTAGTGTTGCAGTTCTCCGTTCGCACGATGTCCCGCACCACGGTGATTAGTCCGCCGGCGGGGACGAAGTCGTAAACCGCATTGGCTATGTACGTCTTCAGCCCAAACTCTTGAAGGTCACGGGTGGCGTAAATGCCCACCGTGTGGGTGACCGTAGCGTCATAGTCAGCGGCGGGAATCTTGGTGCCGAACGTATAGGTGTAGACCCCCTCGGCCGAGCTGCTGTAGGCGCCGCCGCTGTCCTGGGTAGCCTGCAGGAAGAGTCTGCCCGTTGTGGGGTTCGGCTGCATCCGCGTGGTGTAGGCGGTATACTGCCGGTCTCCTTTCTTGATGCGCGCCAGTACGAAGTTCAGACTGACAGCGCCTGGGGTAGCGACACCAGTCCGATCGAGCGGTGCTCCCTTGTCGTCGGATATGCGAAACGTCACCCGGGCCGTGTCGCCGCTGACCTCCGCCTTTTGAATCTCGATCGTCAGGCCGGGTCGGATGAATGCTAGTGGCTTGTCATCCAGGTAGAACTCCTTCTGGTTGGATGAATAGCGCTGTTTCTTCTCTCCGTCGCCGCTGACCGCCAGCAGCATACCCACCGTCAGAACAGCGATCGGGGCCAGTCTGTATCTGAACTGTATGCCTTTCACAATTTCTCCTCATCTTCTGAGAGCGCCGGTCGCTCGCTGCCTCTCCGCCGACCCTCTCAGCACCTTGAGTGCCAAAGGGCTTTGAGACCGTTTCATCGGCGATCCACGCCCGATCTCGCGTAATCAGGCCACCTGGCTGCCCGTTCTGCGCCTTCCGCGGCTGCAGGGCGTGACAAAAACGTCACAGCGCCGCATTGCAAACTCACTGTTTCGCCCGTTGAGCCGCCCCGCGCATCTGTTTTTCCATCTCCTGGATTCGCTCCAGACTCCTCTCGAGGCGCGCAAAGCCCTCCCAGAAGATGTCACCCGGCGACTGGTGGAACGCCGCCAGGCGGATGCGGGCATTCTCCCGGAACGCCATCTCCAGGAAGGCACGCTCGATCGCCAGCAACGGTCGGCTCTCGCCGGCGCCCGTCTCCGTTCCGCCAACGGCCTGATAGCGGCTGATCAGAACCGGCACTGTCGAAGGCAGCAGACCGTCGCGAGCCAGTCCCTCCAGGATCGCCCGTGCCTGAAGCACCAGCAGGTCCGACGACAGCTTGACCTCGTCGCTGGCATTCAGGTAGTCGCCGGCGAATTTCTCCGAATGGCAGTTCCGGCAGACCAGGATCATGGCCTTCCTCTTGCCGTCCGATTGCTGGCGAAGTTGCTGGAACGCGGCTTTGTAACCGGCTTCGGACGCCTGGCCCTCCGGCGCCATCACCGCCTGGAGACCCCGGCCCCAAACGCTCTTGTCGCTCAGCTTATGGGTGACCGCGACGTCCCCGTATCGCTCCGCGCGCAGCATGTGACAGGTGGCGCAGGTGGGCGCCGCATATCCTCCGGAAGTGAGCGCCGCGGGCATCCGCGATTTCCAGTCCCAGTTGACTCCGTCCGACCGGTAGATGGATCCGTGTTTGGATTGCAGATAGGCCTCGGCCAGCGAATTGGCCGCCCGGCCGTGGCACGTCTGGCAGCTCTCCGGCCGGCGGGCTTCGGCTACGTCAAACCGGTGGCGCGTGTGGCAGGAATCGCAGCCGTTGCGGTGGATGAGGCCGGTTTTTTCAAACTCCGGATCCGGATCGAAGTAGGGGGGCTCGGTGGCTCCTTGCTGGGAAAACACCACATCGCGGCTCAGTTGCAGTACGGCGGACGGAACCCGCCGGAATTCCGGCGCCGCCAGGGCGCCCGTCCAGTACTGTTCCGGCGGCGCCGAGCTGTGGCCTCCGCTCTTTTCGTATTCCTTGTCCACGCTTTCGTGACAGCCGGCGCAAACCGCATTGGCGACGCGGCCGCGCGTTTCCGTAATGGTGGTGTGGTTGTCGCCGTGGCACAGCACACAACTGATCTGTCCGTTGCGGACGAGGAACGCCTTGCGGCGCTCGGTCTTTTCCTTCGGCGCCCGCAGCCTTTTCACCTCGTCGAAGACGGTTTGGTTCTGGATGCCGCGCCTCCCCATGGTGCTGGACAGGAAGGCCGCCACCGCGTTCGGGTTCACTTTCAGGTGGCACTTGATGCACTGCCCCACCTCCTGGACGCCTTGCGGCTCCTTGATCTCCACCACGATCCCCGGCGGCTGGGCCGGCAAACGGGCGCCCCAGGCCGCCGCCAGCAGCACGACGCTGAAAACGCGCGGTCCCAAAGTGGTCCGCGCCAGTGCCCCATCGTTCTCTCTATGTAATTGCCTCATCGCGTCAACTCCTGGCCTTGCGGCTAAAAGACGTAGCCCAGCGATACCGACCAGATATGGACCCGGTACCGAGGGAGAGCCATCCCTAGAAACAGGGCATCGCCCGCTCCCGCACCCGTCAAACCGGAGAAAGGAAGGGCCTGCTCGAGCGCCGCATCTGCTGCCCTGTATCTTTCATAGGCGTACTCGAAACGGTAGGAAATGCTGTTTGTCAAAGCGAACTTCGCGGAAACCGCCAGCCGCTGGAACCGGTTGCTTACGCTTGGATAATCCTCGGCCTGCGGCGCGAAAGCCCCCGCCGCGGGTCTACTCAGCGCCTTGGTCGCCGTGAGGCTCTCGCCCTCCGAAAAGCCGTAATGAAGGTCCGCCACCAGCCGGTTGCGGAACAGTCCGGCATTCAGGCCCCCACCCCACGTATGAACCGCGTCCCGGACGTTGCTTTCCCAATCGCCGCCCGCCGAATCGTAGGCTGGCACGGCGAGGGAAGCATCGAGCCGCTGCCGCGAGCGCAGGGCGTAGCGGATCCGCTCATATGTGTAATCGCCGAACAGGGAGATGGAGGGCGCCAGCAGATAGGAGACATCGCCGGTGGCCGAATCGTTCAGGTCATGCAGCGCGCCGTACCCGGACTCGTTGAAGAACGACCGGTCCACCGTGTAAGCGGCCGAAGCAGAGAGGGTCTCGGTAACCGGCGCCTGCAATGTGACCGTTCCGTAATTCCGAGTCCGCGCGGCTTGGTCGGCTCTGCGCAGCCCCCGCAACTGCGGCAAGGCAAATGCGCTTGTTCCCGCTGGAAACGACGCCAGGAAGTAGTCAGGATCATATTGCTCTGGCCGGCGGCGGGAGTGCTGAATCAGGGCGTTCAATGCCCACCCGCCCCGGTTCATCCAATCCCAGCCCACCCCGCCAATGTGCTCGTTGGAGCGCCGCGCCTCGCGGTAGGTGCGATCCATGGCCTCCCATTGATAGAACCATCGCGCCACCGAAGTCTTGCCCGGCTCCCACATCCACTCCAGGTTGAGGTTCTGTTTCGTATAGGCGTAGGGGAGATTGCGCCGGCTGCCGGGTGACGCCTCGGAGAAAACGGAGGGAGAGGAGTCGTAGGGCACATAGCTCGAAAACCGCAGGCTCGGAGTCTCGTTGTCCAGACGGTAGGAGCGGTAGCGGGCCGTATAGGCGAACTGCTTGCCGGCCTTGCCCGACAGCAGGTAGTTCATCATCAGGGTCTGCTTGCTGCCCTGCAAACTGGCCGCCGGCAGGGACGGGAAGCCCGGCCGCGACTGGGTCGCCGGATCGATGGTGAAAGGCAGGAAAGCCTCGTTCTGCCGCATCCACCCCGGAGCCACGGTAGCAACGATCCTGGCCGATTGCGTCAGGTCCAGCGCGCCCGAAAACGCGAAACTCTGAGCCGTGTTGTCAGGGGCCAGCGCCCGGCGTCCGGCTCCTCCCGTCACGCCCGGCTGAAGGAGTCCGGACCATTCCAGTGCCTTCACCTCGTTGTGAAAGAGCGAACTCTGAGACGACGCCTGTACTACCCACCTGGGCTTGGCTACCTCGGCGCTCGCCTTCACGCTGCTGGTCCTGTACTGGACGGGCTCCGGCAGCTCCACCACCGTGAAGCCCGATGTGTTCCCGCTGGGTCGAAAACCCGTCCGGCGTTCCGGGGAGTACTCCAGGCGCAGGTCCCACGCTTCGTTGGGCGTCACCTGCACGCCCAGCCCCACCGAGTTGCGCTCAATCGTGAGGTTTTGGACCGGCGCCCCCTGCAAAGCCTGGAACTGACCGGGCAGGGTGAACCGGCCCGGGCCGGAGCGAACGTAGAAGTTGCGGCCGGCCGTCGCCTCAGTGTGGGGGAGGCGGCTCCAGGTCCCCGTGACCTTGAATTGCCCGGGTACTCCCGCTCCGGCCAGCACATTCAAGTCCTTTTCGGAGTTCTGCCGGGATTGCAGGTCGAAATAGGCGCCGCCGCGGGGCAACTCGGTGTGCAGGGCAAGGTTCCGGATGAAAAAGCCGGTCGGGAGATCCCGGTACTCAGAGAACTTGGCCACCCCGGTATCCCCGGCGGTCTTTCTGACTCCGACCTCCAGGAAGGTCCACCCCGGAAACAGGCGCAGAGGCACGCCGTTGGCTCCCGCCGCGGAGGGCTTTGGCTGTGGCGGCCGGTCGTTCGGGACGGCGAGCTGGGCGAAGACAGTCCCGGACAGGAGGCACAAGGCCAACAGGAAGCTGGGAAACGTTCGCGTCGTGCCGTGGCGTTGCCGTCGGTTCATAGCCGTTAGCACTCCACCCGCTAGCGGTGTAAGCGCACTCCTGAAGGGTGATTGGAGCCGTGAATCTGCGAGTGGCAGTTGGCGCACCCCAGGTTGTAGATCAAACGATTGGCGGCCGGCTGGGGCAGCGTCGAGTGGCCGGCTCGCATATGGCAGCGTTGGCACAGGCGCGGCGGCCTCACCTTCAACAGCGCGGCATGCACCGATCCATGCGCCTCATGGCAGTTCAGGCAATCCTCAGCCACCGGAGGATGTTCCCAAAGGAACGGTCCTCTCTTTTCCGCGTGGCAGCGGTAGCAGTTCTCGTTCACCGAGTTCTCCGTCAGCAGCTTGGGTGTCGCCGTCCCGTGCGGGTTGTGGCAGTCGACGCAGGTCAGTTTGCCCTCCCGGAGCGGCATGTGAGAAGACCGTTGGAGCCGCGCCTTCTGCACCAGATGGCATTGAAGGCAGATCTCCATGCTCGTTTGCTTGCGCAACAGGCGCGTCTCCAGCGGCCGCTCCTGGTAGCGCAGCCCCGGTTGCGGGGTCTCCGCTTTCTTGTGCAGCGTATGGCACCTGGTGCAGGTGATGTTGCGGGATTCGTGCGCGCTGCCGCGCCAGTACAGCCGCCGGCCGCGCTCGTGGCACTTCAGGCAGGCCCTCTCAATGGTCTCGGCCGGACTGCCGGTGAACCGGGAGATCAGAGCGCGATCGCCCGACTGCACGTGGTCAACGCCAGACCCGTGGCAGGCCTCGCATCCCCGCTGTGCCGGAGCACCCCGCAAGCGGCCGTCCATCCGGGCATGAGTGGAAACGGCCCACGTCTCGTAGTAAGCCTGGTGGCATCGCCGGCAGGTCTCGGGGGGAATGGCGACCGCCTCCCCCCTCGGCGGCGAGCTGGGAGGCGTCTGGGCGTTCAGGCCAGCGGCACAGAGGGCGCACAGCAGCCATCCGGCCCAACACTGTTCCCTCGCTGGTCGCGGCAATGGCACACGCATGGAGTTCTCCAGCGTTCAAGCACCTGTCGGGCCACCAGTGCGAGATTACCATCTCGAACCGGATCTGATCTGAAAGTAGTTAATTGCAAAGGACTTATATGACAATAAGGCAGCCGCCGCCGCAGCCGCCGGGCCATCCCGCACGCCTCTCTGCGGCGGCTTTGTCACACCTCGGGAGGCCGCTTTGGAAGCCGCACACCCAAACCACGCCACACCACGGGGTATTCATGCGCGAAACCCGGTGTTGCCGTTCTGTCACACTCCGCCGGACTTTAACCGCGCTCCGGCGCCGGCTGAGAGCGGTAGCCTCGGGAATCGATCCCGTACTTGCGCATCAGGCGGTGGAAGGCGGCGCGATCCATCCCGGCGACCTTAGCCGCTTCGGTCACGTTCCCTTTGGTGCGCGTCAACAGTTCGGCGACGCTCTGCCGTTCGAAGGACTCAACGTTCCTTCGCTTCTCGTGGCGAAATCCAGCGCCTATGTTCCGCGACTCCCGCAGCAGTTCCTCTGGAAAGTCCAGCGGAGAGAGATACTGTTCGCTGCTGATGGAAACAGCGCGCTCGATCACATTGCGCAGCTCTCGCACGTTGCCGGGCCAGGGATACTGCTCCAGCACGAGCAGGGCGGCCGCTGAAATCCCCAGCACCCGGGCATTCGCTCGCCGCGCGCAGGCGTCCAGATAATGACGGGCGAGCAGGGGGATGTCCCCGGGTCGTTCCCTGAGAGGCGGCAGCCGGATGGCCAGCACGTTCAACCGGTAATACAGGTCGTCGCGGAATCTCCGGGCGGCCATCATCTCCTCCAGCTTCTGATGCGTGGCCGCCATGATCCTGATGTCCAGACCCACAAAATCGTGGCCGCCCACGCGCCGGATCTGCCTTTCTTCCAGACTGCGCAGCAGCTTCACTTGAGTGAAGAGACTCAGTTCCCCCACTTCGTCCAGGAACAGCGTGCCGCCGTTGGCCAGCTCGAGCAGTCCCCGTTGCTGGCTCACCGCCCCGGTAAAGGCGCCCCGCTCGTGCCCGAATAGCTCACTCTCCAGCAGCGGCTCGGGAAGAGCGGCGCAGTCCACGGGGATAAAGGGCCCGCGCGCCCGCGCACTGTTGGCGTGGATGGCCTTCGCCAGCATCTCTTTCCCGGTCCCGGTCTCGCCCAGCAGGAGGACGTTCGCGTCACCCTGCGCGGCGCAAGCGGCCGTGCGCACCATCTCCTTCACCGGCTCGCTCGCGCCGATAATGGTGCTGAAGTCCATCGTGGCCGTCCGGTCGGAAGCGGCTCGCTCAGGCCGCGTCATCCGATCCCGGTACTCAAAGGCCCTCTGCAGAATCGTCCGCAACTCTTCGGTGGTGAAGGGCTTGCGCAGGTAATCAAACGCTCCGGCGCGCGTGGCCGCGATGGCCGTTTCTATGGTCGCGTAGGCGGTGATCAGGATGACGATCGTGTCCGGCGCCAGCGCCTTGATCGCCCGCAGCAGGGTCAAGCCGTCCGTCTCCGCCATCTTGAGATCGGTCAGCACGACGGGCGGGCGGGCTTGCCGGAAAACCTCCAGGCCGATAGCGCCGGAGGCGGCGGTCAGGCAGCAGTAACCCAGGCGCCGCAAAATCGCCGCGCAATCGTCGACGAAGTCGGCCTCGTCGTCGATGAGCAGAACGCAGACGTCGGAGCTTGCTTCCACCTTCTGTGCGAGAGCCATCGCTGTCCCGCCCCATGATACAATACACCGCCGTCGCCTTTATGCTGTCGGTGCGGAGGGACCCAGTTCTTTCCAGATTCTCTGCAACGGACAGGTTTTTTGCCGGTTTGCGCGTCGCCACCCTCGCGGTGGGCGCCGTCTGGCTTCAGCTCGCGCCGCATCTGCCCTATCGCCGCCCGCTCGCCGGGCTGTTGGCCGCCTCCGCGGTGTATTCGCTCCTGATCTACAGTCTCATTCTGCGGACCCGCTGGCCCGTCGCCCGCATCTACCTCGTAACCGCCCTCATCGATCTTCTCTTTCTCTTCAGGTTGGTCCGGTGGGCCGGCGATGCCAGCGGCGTCTTCGTGCTCGGCTTCTACCTGCTGGTGGCGCTGCACAGCTTCTATTTTGGACGCCGCGTTGGACTCCTGATCGCCGCCGTTGCGGCCGTGCTCCTGGTCCTGGCTGGTCTGAATGTCTCTCCTTCGGAGCCGTGGTTTTACTCCCTGGTGCGGGTTGGCTTTTTATTCGTCACTGCATCGTCCACCGGGCTCTTGGCTGATCGGGAAAGGCAGGCCAGGCAACGGGCCGAACAACTGCTGGAGGAACTGAAAAACACCACCCGCATGTTGGAACAGGCCCAGAAGATGGCTCTGATCGGACGGCTCACCGCCGGCATCGCGCATGAGATCAACAATCCGGCGGCCGTGGTCCTCACCAGAGTGGCGCGCATGTTGCTTGAGTCCGAAGAAAGAGGCTACTCAGCGGACCTGAAGCAGGACCTGGTAACCCTGCAAAACCATGCGCGGCGCGTGGCCGGCGTAGTGCAGAAAATGCTTACTTACTCCAGACCCGACGCTTCGGGCTTCTCGCCCCTCAACATCAATGAAGTCATCCAGCAGAGCATGCCGCTGATTGAGCACCGCCTGAAGAATCGCCAGCTTACCCTGAACCTCAACCTGCTTCAGCGTTTGCCCCGCATCTACGGCAACGCCAACCGGCTGGAGGAGGTGTTCGTGAATCTGCTCACCAACGCCATCGACGCCTCCTCTCCCGGGGGACAGATCTACATCGTGAGCACCATCACTGGAGGCCCGGACAAAGCAGTGCAGGTTTTCGTTTCCGACGGTGGGGAAGGGATCTCGCCGGAAAACCTCGACAAGATCTTCGAACCCTTCTTCACCACCAAGCCTCCCGGCGATGGTACCGGCCTGGGCCTGTACATCACCTACCAAATCCTGAGTGACCACCGGGCTTCCGTTTCCGTAGACAGCGAAACTGGAAAGGGAACGTCTGTTTCCATTCGCTTCCCGCTCTTGAAAGACGCGATGCATTCCTCCCTCCTGCCGCCCGCGGGTGCTCGGTAGTCGGCTTCCGCATAGCCTCCAGCCTGGTTTTTCCATCTTGTAGTGCGCCTGGGGCCATGCCGGCCCGCCCAGTCGGGGCCCTGCGAGATGGCATGGGATCCTGTCGCTCTCAGCCACCGAGTCGATCCCGCCGCCCGCCAATCTTGCACCACTCTGCGCACCCGTTCACAGCCCTGTTTCCCTTGTAAAACCGCGTTTTCCGCTCAAAACGCTTGACACGCCGTGCTACCCTCTCGTCAGGTGAACCCACCGTTCGCCCTTGAGGCCGCCGGCTCGACCCCGGCGGCCTCCGCTTTTCCGGATGTTGCCCGTCTTGGCTCCGCCATCGCGCGCCGCCGGTCCCGCTCTTTGACATCACCACGCTTCAACCCCAACACCCGGAGTGCGCTTCTGCACGCCCAAGGTCCGTCACTACTCCAGTGGTTCGGACTTTGGGCCGGACAGGCCGAGTTGGCCGAAAAGGGTAGGGGGTATTCGCCGGGGAGGCAAGAACATCATATAAAGTGCCCATAATCAACGAGCTACGAGAAATATTTCGTTTCAAAACGAAGTCGGAACGAATCCCCCCGCAATCACCGCTGCCCTGTCTTTTCAATGCCTTGCCGCCGAGGTCTTGCAGCCGCACCCCTATTCGTATCGCAGCGCTTCGGTCGGATTCAGCCGAGACGCCCGGTTGGCCGGTAGAATCCCGAACACGATGCCGACCACAAACGACACGCCGAAGGCCACCGCGATCGACAACGCCGATACCGGGATTCGCACCTCGTCCTGCAGGGCGTTGGCCGCCACCGGCGCCGCCACTCCCGCCAAAATCCCCAGCATCCCGCCGCCCACCGAGATCAGCACCGCTTCCAGCAGGAATTGCAGCAGCACCGCCCGCCGTGAAGCCCCGAGAGACATTCGCACTCCGATCTCCCGGGTCCGCTCGGTTACCGTCACCAGCATGATGTTCATGATGCCGATTCCGGAGATCAGTAGCGCGATGGCGGAAACCAGGATCAGTACCAGCGTCAACACCGACGCGACGGTGGACGCCGTCTCCAGAATCGCCGTCAGGTTTTGCACCGTGTAGCGCGCCCCCTGCCGGTGCCGCGACGCCAGCAACTCGGCCAGCGACCGCGTCACCGCCGGGACATCCTCCGCAGCCCGCACCTGCAGGTACATTGGGTCCACACGTTCGACCGGCTCGAAGAATCGCTGCACGGTGAAGGGAATCAGGGTCGCCCCGTTGTCTCCCAGCTCAGACTGCCCGAACGTTGACGTCCGCTCTTTGAACACCCCCACAACGGTGAACTGCAAGCCGTGGATTTTGATGACTTGCCCCATCGCCGAGCCCGAGGCGCCGAACAGCGCCTGCGCCAGCCGCTCGTCGAGCAGGGCCACCTTCTGCCTCAGCGCGATGTCCGACGGATCGAAAAAGCGCCCATCCAGCAGTTTCAGATTTCGAACCTGAGAATAGAACTCGTCGGTGCCGATCACACGCACGTCTCGCTCGCGCCCGTCGAGCACGATCCGGTCCGTCGAGTTGATTACCGCCGAGGCGGCCACAATCCGGCCGTCCAACTGCTTCCGCGCCGCCTCTACGTCGGCCAGCTTCACATAGTCGGCGTCCGCCTTGGCGGAATCCTGCGTGCCCGCGTCATAGTAGGCCGAGACCAGGTTCGACCCGATTCCCCGGATCTTGTCCAGAATCAGGTCCCGCGAGGTGATCGAGATGGTCACCACCAGGATCACGCTGGCGTTGCCGATCAGCAGCCCCAGCGCCGTCAGCAGGGTACGCACGCGGTTGGCCTGCAACGCCTGGTAGGAGAACTTGAACGCCTCGTAGAAGAACTGCAGCGGCGGCATCTCCATCCAGTCTAGTCGGCTAGGCCTTCTTCTCGGGCGAGGGGCCTCCGGCCGCGAATCCGGGCTTGCGCCGCGCCTTGGTCTCCTGCTCGTAGGCGTAGGCCAGCCTGAACAGCACCGGTTCGCTCCACGCCCGGCCGAAGAAGGAGAGCCCAACCGGCAATCCGCGATGGAACGCGGCCGGAACCGTGATGTGCGGGTACCCGGCCACCGCCGCGGGGGTCGTTGAGTCCGGCGCGCCCGAGTCACCGTTCACCCAGTCCGTGAGCCACGCCGGACCGGAGCTCAACGTCACAACCGCATCCAACGCGTGCCTGGCCATCACCGCGTCGATGCCTTCGTCTCTCGACAGCCGCAGGCAGTCTCGCCGCGCGTCCAGGTATGCCTTCTCTGTCAGCGGCCCCTTGGCCTGGGTCTGCACCAGGATCTCCTGGTTGAACCACGGCATCTCTTTCGCCCTGTTCTTCTCGTTGAACTCGATCAGTTGCGCCATCGACCGCACCGGCCGGCTTTCCGGCTGGCCGCCCAAATAGGCGTTCAGCCCGGCCTTGAACTCGTAGCGCAGCACCACGCCTTCGGGCTCGCTCCACTTGCCATGCGACGGCAGGTCGGCTTCGTCGATCACCTCCGCCCCGCAACGCCTCAACACGTCCACCTGCGAGGTGAGGATGCGGTCCAGATCGGCGTGTTTCTCGTAGAACTTCCGGGCAATGCCGATGCGTGCGCCCTTCAGCCCCGCCCGGTCCAACGCCTTCAGATACTCGCCCCTGCCGCCCATCGCCGCCAGCAGCAGCGCGGCGTCACGCACCGTGCGTGCCATCGGCCCGGCGGTGTCCTGCGAGTGCGCTATCGGGATGATGCCGGCGCCGCCCAGCAAGCCAACCGTCGGCTTCAGCCCCACAATGCCATTGATCGACGCCGGGCTGATCACTGACCCGTCCGTCTCCGTGCCCACTGCGGCAGCGCACAGGCTCGCCGCCACCGCCACGCCCGACCCGGAACTCGACCCCGACGGATTGCGGTCCAGCGCATATGGGTTCTTCGTCTGCCCCCCGCGGCCGCTCCAGCCGCTCGACGAATGCGTCGATCTGAAATTGGCCCACTCGCTCAGGTTGGTCTTGCCCAGGAACAGCGCCCCCGCCGACCGTAGCGCCGCGGCCACCGCCGCGTCCCTTGGCGGCCTCCAGCCTTCCAGCGCCAGCGACCCGGCGGTGGTCGTCATTCCGTCCGCGGTGTCGATGTTGTCCTTCAACAGCAGCGGCACGCCGTGCAGCGGCGAGCGCGGACCTTTCTCCCTCCGCTCCCGGTCCAGCTCCGCGGCCTCTTCCCGCGCTCGCGGGTTCAGCTCTATTACCGAATTGAGCTTCGGCCCCCGGCGGTCCACCGCCTCGATGCGCTCCAGATACCAGCCGGCCAGCCCGCGCGATGTCCACCGCCCGGTCTTCAAACCCTCGGCCACGTCCGCCAGGCTCATCTCCAGCAGGTCCACGCCCCCGTGGCTGTCATCCACTCGCACGCAGGAGGTCAACACGGCCGCTGCACCGGTTCCGAGAAACGTTCGTCGCACCATGTCGGGCATTGTACAACTCAGCCCTCACCACATGTGATAGAACCCATCCGCCTCCGTGACCCGGACATCGATGCCAAAGAGCGAGCTGAGCGTCTCCGGCGCCAGCGCCTCGTTTGTTGGACCGTCCGAGTGGATGCGGCCGTCGCGCAGCGTGATGACGCGGCCGATCTCGGGGATGATATCGGGCAGGTGATGGGTAACCAGTATGATTGTGACGCCGGCACGGGCCAGCTTGCGCATGGCGTCGCGCACCTCATGTTGGGCTCGGACGTCCAGGCTGTTGGTGGGCTCGTCGAGCACGAGTGCCCGCGGATCATGCACCAGCGCGCGGGCGAAGACCGCGCGCCGGATCTCGCCGCTGGACATGCCCGTGAGCGGCCGGTCCGCGAGATGGCCTATGTCGAAGAAATCGAGCGCCTGGCGGGCCTTGGCCTCCATCCACGGCTCGACTACGTGATTGGGCCAGATGCCAATGCTGCCGAAGAAACCGCTCAGGGCCGTCTCCAGGGCCGGGTACGGCTTGGTGCACGTCTCCACCAAGCCGTTGGTGACGATGCCCAATTGCGCGCGCAGCTCGAACAGGTGCCACACCTCCTTGCCCCAGACGCGCAGGCGGCTGGCCGGCGCGGGGTAGCGCGGGTAGACCTCCCGGGTGATGGCCCTGATCAAGGTGGACTTGCCGCTGCCGTTGGGACCGAGGATGGCCACGTGCCCGCCGGCCTGGATGGAAAAGGTGATTTCGCGCAGAGCCGGGCGCCCGTCATAATGCACGGTGACGTTTTCGAACTCGATGATGGCCGGCATGAATCTGCCATTCTACCGGAGCGCGTGCTAGCCTCGAAATTTGCGGCCCTCCTTGCCCCTACTCCTGATCCTCGTCGTGCAGGCGGCGCTGCTGTTCGCCGTGCCGGACCTGCTGCCGGTATGGACCGACGAGCTGTTCACACTGCAGACCATCCCGCGGCCGCTGGCCGAGATCGTACCGGTGTTGCAGCGGGACATCCATCCGCCGCTGTACTACTTCCTGCTGCACTGGTGGCCGTGGCATTCGCTGGCCGGGCTGCGCGTCGTCTCGGGCCTGTGGGCGCTGGCGGCGACTCTGCTGATGGACTGGTTCTGGACCCGGCGCTGGCGGCCGTGGCGGCGCTGGCTGGCCCTGGGGCTGTTCGCCTTTTCCCCCTGCCTGCTGCTCTACGGGCGCATGGCGAGGTCCTATTCCATGCAGGCGGCACTGGCGCTGGCCGTGATGGCGGCGCTGTGGCGGTGGAGCAGGCGGGGCGAGGGGTGGCGTCCCGCGTTCGGCTGGAGCCTGGCCCTGCTCTACACCCACTACGTGCCGGCCTTCGCCATCCTGGGGGCGTTCGCCCTGACGGCGTGGCGGCGGCTGGGCGTGCGGCGCGTAGCGCTGTTTCTGGGGGCGCTCGGGTTTGCGTATTTGCCATGGCTGCTGGCCTCGTCCGACGCCCTGATGAGGTGGGGGCAGGCCGCCGGCTTCGCCTCGCGCTACATGCTCACCGGGTCGCAATGGACTGAGCAACCGGTGAAGATCGCTTTCGGCGCCGTCTCGCTGTCCATCGGGGAAAGCTTCGCCGCCGTGTCGCTTCTGCTGGTTCCGCTAGCACTTTATCTGGCGTGGCGCGGCGCGGCGCGCGGCGGCGGGCTGGCGCTGTTCGTCGTTCTGGCGGGCGTGATCGGCTATGTGGGCGTGGCCCGCTGGGTGAGCTACCCGTTCATTCCGGCGCGGTTGCTGTGGCTGCTGCCGTTTCTGACCCTGGCGGTGGCCGCCGGTGCAAAGCGGCGATTGTGGGCCGTGGGGCTCCTGCTGGCGTCGTCGTTGGCGTCGATTGTCTTCTACTTCCGGCAGGAGAACTTCCTGAACAAGGGCTACGCCGCGCCGCTGCGGGAGATCGCGGCGAAGTTGAGCGCCGAGGCGGGCCCGAGGGACCTGATCCTGATCGACGCCTACAACACCGATGGGTACGCCGTGACCTATTACTTGCCGGAGCGGGTCCCGGCGCTGGTGGTGTTCGCCGGCGGCGAGCAGGAAGTACGGGAGCGGATCGCCTCGGCGCGCAACGTGTGGCTCGTGCGGAACCAGCGGGACATCTCTCCCGGCCGTGTGACCACCCGGGTACAGGAGGCGGCTTGCGCCGGGCGGAGCAGGGAAGACGAGCTGCTGATGCCATACTCGCCCTGGCAGCAGGCGGTGTTGCGGCTGCTGCTCGATGATCCGCCGACGCACTTCTACCAGGTCACGGGATGCCGGCTGGATTGAGGCTTACTTCATCAGCGCGTCGGACTCCACGCGCAGCCGGCTGCGCTCGATGACGGCCGCCTTCAGGCGCCGCACCTCGTCGAACTCTATCTTGGCCTCCGCCTCGCGGCCCACGGCCTGGTAGGTGCGCCCGAGCATGAAGCGAATGGCTTCCTGGTCCGGGAGCAGGCGGCGGGCCTCCTCCAATTCCTTGAGGGCTGTCCGGTAGTCCTTCGCGCGGAATGCGATGCGGCCCAACTGGTAGTGAGGGTCCGGATAATTCGCACGCAGTGTGAGGGCGCGTTTCAGCATGGCGACGCCTTCAGCGGCTCGTTCATTGCGCTCGTACAGTACTCCGAGCTGATACGTTGATTCCGAGTCCGCCGGATTCAGCTTCAGGGTGCGTTCAAAGTACGCAATGGCCTTCGCATCGCTATGGGCGAGCAGATTCAGGCGCCCCAGGGCGGCCATGGCCGGCGCGTTGTTCGGGTCCGCGGATACCACTTCCTCGAAGAATACCCGCGCTTCCTCGAAGCGCCCGCGCTGATATTCGATGAGCCCCTGGATGAGCTTGGACTGGACGGGATTGGCTTCGGACCGGGCCAGCAGTTCCGCCGCCCGGTCCGGATCCCCTGCGCGAACCTGCGCATAGGCGAGCGAGTAGACGATGCTGCTGTCCCTGGCGTTCTCCCGATAGGAGGTCTCCAGTTCGGCCACCGCGCGAGCCAGATCGCCCATCTCCGCCAGGCACAGCCCGAGGAGTTGATGAGCCCGGGCTTCCCGCGGGTAAGACTTCAGGAAGACCCCCAAGTGGTCTGCCGCCTCTCGGTAGCGTTGCAGCCGGCCGAGCGAGACGGCGATGTTGAAGTGAATGGGGATCAGGTTGGGGTCGGCGTGCAGGGCCTTTTGGTAGAGCGGAATCGCTTCAGCAAACTGTTCTCGCCGGGCGTGCACTGCGGCCAGGTTGGAGAGAGCCTCGGCGGAGTTGGGGTGGGTCTTGAGGTGTTCGCGGAAAAGCTGCTCGGCGCGCGTCAAATCGCCGGCCTGAAACGCCTGCTGGCCGCTATCCAACGCCTGTTGCGGGACAGCGGCCAGCAGAAATGCGAACCAGACACTGAGCATTCGTCTTGCCCAGTATATCGGCTTCAGCCGCCTAGAAGTAGAACTTCCCGGCGAGCTGAATGCGGCGCGGGTCATTGGTGCCCGTGACGGCTCCGAAGCCGAACCGGCCGCCGGTGCCGCCCAGCGCCGTCGGCAGGTTGGTGACCTTACCGGTGGTCTGGTTGAACGCGGCGCCCGTGTTGTAGGAATTGAACTGCGGATGGTTCGGTGCGTTGAACATCTCCAGCCTGAGTTGGAAGCTCATGGCTTCGCGGATCGGGATGTTCTTGAAGACCGAGACGTCCCAGTTCACCCAACCCGGCATGCGGATGGGATAGCGCGACGAATCGAATCCCTGGCTGCCCTTGACGACAGGGATGGCGAGGACGGATGCGTCGATGAACTGGTCCAGCGTCTTCGGGTACGACGGGCGTCCCGTGTAGGCGACACGGGGACCGACGTCGGGCGAGCCGGTAAAGCGCTCGGCGAGGTTGCCCACGCCGTCGATCGAGAAGCCGATGCTGCCGGGCGCCCCGGTCTGGACGGTGGTGATGCCGGAGATCTGCCAGTTGTTGGTGATCATCTTGCCGGCCTTGGCAATCCCGCTGTTGCCCTTGATCAGAGCCGGTATGTTGTAGAGGTAGTTGAATACCAGCACCTGCGTGCGGTCGTTGTTGAGCACGGCGTAGTCGGCTGCCCGGAAGTTGAACGGGTTGATGCCGGTGTAGTCGTCGTTGGTGGTGCCCATGGCCTTCGACCAGGTATAGGCGACGCCGAAGGTCAAGTCCTTGCCCATGCGGCGGTTGGCCGAAATCTGCATGGCATGGTAGTTGGAATTTGCGCCGAAGCCGTAAGAGGTGGCATTAGTGAAGCCCTGATACCCTCGATAGAAGTTCGGAGCCTTGCTGGTGGTGCCGTCGAACCTCGGATTCGCTTCCAACGGATTCTGGTTCTGCGGCAGCCAGGCGGCGCCGAGCGGGATGGCGTTCTGATTCAGGCGGTAGAGCAGGTGGTTCGAGGATGAGCCGACGTAGGCGATGTCGAACAGGACCCCGAACGGCAGCTCGCGCTGGATGGTGACGTTCCAGTTGTAAGTGGACGGGATGTGCCCCGCTTTGTCGAAGCCGTTGACGCCGCCGGGGAAGAAGATACCGGCCGTTGCGGGCGGAATCGTCGACAGGCTGCCGTAGTAGAACCTGGGGGTGGCGATGGACGGCGGGTTGACCAGCATGTCGAACACCGGATTGCCTTGCAGCCGGTCATAGAAGACGCCCGCTCCGGCGCGGATCACAGTCTTGTCCATGACGCGGTAAGCCAGGCCGACGCGCGGTGCATAGTGGATGCCGCGGCCGTCGAGCAGACCCCTGGGATACCCGCCCTGGCCGGCCAAGCCCATACCGTTGGCATAGACGCCGTTGACGAAGCCCTTGCCGGTATTCACGAGGGAGCCGGTGAGAGCCGCCGGTCCCTGCTCACCCGTGAGCGGGTTGACGGAGACGTTTTGGCCGCTGGAATTCCGGCCAGGGATGCGCAGGACGCCGGCCGAGGCGGGGTCCCACAGCGCCTTGTTCCAGGAAGAGGTCTGGAGCGCTTCATCGTATTGCGGCTGGATGTAGTAGAAGCGGATGCCGTACTCCACGGTCAGCTTCGAGGTGGCCTTCCAGTTGTCCTGGAGGAACCACTCGGCGTTCCATGAACGATACTGCCCGTTCAGCACCCTGTTGGATTGCTGCAAGTAGTTATAGTTGCCCAGCAGCGCGTTCGACCACGACCAGTTTGAATCGCCCGGGTTGTTGGCGTCGCGGCTGAAGTTGATGTAGCCGTTCACCGAGTTGGTCGAGGTCTGGTCCTTGGCGCTCTTGTGCAGGTAGATGCCCGCTTTGAACGTATGGGACCCCAGCACCTTCGAAACGTTGTCCGTAATGTCGGTGGTGTGGTTGTAGTTCAGGAACGGCGTCCCGGTGAAGTTGATGCTGGGCGAACTGGGTACGTCCCACTGCCAGTTCTGGACCAGGTTCAGCGGGTCGGCGTTGGGATACGGCATCTTGTAGGAGAGGTTCAGCTTGCCGCGATCAAAAGCGTTGTCGATCGGCGTGATGTGCAGGATGTTCTTCGAAGAGCCGAAAATGAACTCGTTGGTCAACGTCGGGTTGATGATGGTGGTCACGTTGGACACCAGCGACCAGCCCGGCGCGCCGAAACTCATCGGCCCGAAGGGGATGTTGTACGACGCGTTCCACTGGCCGTAGGCCATGCTGGTCTCATCCTTGGTCCGGATGTAACGCGCGTAGACCTTCCATTTGTCGTTGATATTGTAGTCGCCGCGGTAGATCTCTTCGCGACGCGGGTAGGTGTTCGATTTCTGCGACTGGTAGTTGTACGAATTGCTCACCCCGAGGGCGTTGGGCAGTGGATAGAAGTTCAGGATCTTCACGCCGTCGGCGTTTAGCCGGTTCGCCGGGATGATATTGCCGGGGAACGGGGTTCTGTTATTGTTCGGGTCCCAGATGGAGAGCGCCGCGCCGCCGCCGTCCTTGGACTGGGAGAAATTGCCCGTGCGCTCCAGGGCTGTCGGAGTGGTGACGCTGGAGATGGCGTTGGGGACGAGTTGGTTCTGCCACTCGACGCCCACGAAGAAGAAAAACTTCTCCTTGTCCTTGTTGAATTTGCCGGGGATGTAAGCGGGGCCGCCGATGTTGAAGCCGGCGTAGTTGTAGCGGTAGAAGGGGCGCGACCGCTTGTCGATGTTGTTCCGCCAGGTGTTGGCGTTCAGGCCCTCGTGGCGGTGGAAGAAGTAGCCCGTACCGTGGAAGTCCTTCGTGCCGGACTTGGTCACCACCTGGATCTGGGCGCCGGAAGAACGTCCCAGCTCGGCGGGCTGCGAGTTGGTGGTGATCTTCATGTCGGCGATCATGTCGATGTTGGTGGTGGCCAGTGTGCCGCCGTTGGAGCCGGTGTCCACGTTGGTGACGCCGTCCAGGGTGAAGTTGTTCTGGTTGTTGCGATTCCCGTTGGCGGCGATGCCGCCCAGACCGCCGGTGTAGACGATGCCCGGAATCGTTCTGGCCAGATCGAACAGGTTGCGGCTGGTCAGCGCCAGGTTGACCACCTGGCTGTTGGTCAGAACGCCGGAGCGCTCCGCGCTGGCCGCCTGAATCTGCGCCGCCTCGGAGGTGACCGTCACCGTCTCGGTGACGCCGCCGACGGAGAGCACGATGTCGCCGAGGCTCAGACGGTCGCTGGCAAACAGCTTCACCTCGGTCTGTTCGAACTTCTTAAAGCCGGGCGCCTCGATGGTGATGCTATAGGTTCCGGGTTGGGTGTTGGCCAGGGCGAAGGTGCCTTCGCTGCCGGTCCTGACCTCGCGGCTCGACCCTTGCTGGACATTTGTGAGTGTCACCTTGGCGCCGGCGACCGCCGCCTGTTGAGGATCTTTTACGGTACCGAAGATGGTGCCGGAGATCTGTTGAGCGTTCGCCAGAGTGGAGAACGCGAAGAGCAGTGAGAGCGCCAGAACGGCGGCGCGGGAAGCCTCTGCGGGCTGTTTCATAGGAACTGGACCCCCTATTCAAAGCGAACACCGGTCCGCTGTCGCCAGCGGACTCGGTCCGGTTGGATGAGATGAATCTTATAACACGTTCGTACTATTGTCAACGCTTACAAACAGATTCTCTTGAAACGATTCAATCTGAACTCGCAGCGTTGGGCGCGCAGGGGGCGGGCGGTGGTCAGACCGTTGCCAGATGGCCGATGACGGCGTCGGTGAACTCCTTGGTTCCGGAGTGGCCGCCGACGTCGCGGGTCAGGTGCTTGCCTTCAGCGAAAGTGGCGGCAATGGCCTTCTGGAGGCGGTCCGCCGCGGCGCCTTCGCCGAGGTGGCGGAGCATCAGGCTGGCGGAAGACATGAGGGCGGTTGGGTTGGCGATGCCGTGGCCGGCGATGTCCGGGGCCGAGCCGTGAACGGCTTCAAATACGGCGTGGCGTTCGCCCATGTTGGCGCCCGGCACGACGCCCAGTCCGCCGACCAGGCCGGCGGCGAGGTCGGAGACGATGTCCCCATACAGGTTGGGAAGCAGGAGGCAGTCGAAGGTCTCCGGGCGCATGACAAGCTGCATAGAGGCGTTGTCGACGATCAACTCGTTGTAAGCGATGTCAGGGTATTCAGTGGCCACCTCGCGGCAGCAGCGGATGAACAGCCCATCGGACAGCTTCATGATATTGGCCTTGTGCACGGCGGTGATCTTCCGCCGGCCGTTTTTCCGGGCGTAAGCGAACGCGTAGTTGGCGATGCGCATGGAGGCGAAGCGCGTGATGATCTTGAGGCTTTCCACCACGTCCTTCACGACTTCGTGCTCGAGGCCGGAGTAGAGGTCTTCGGTGTTCTCGCGAAAGATGACCATGTCGATGTTGACGTCTTCAAAACGCGTCTTCAGACCGGGCAGCGTGAAGACGGGCCGCACGTTGGCGAACAGGTCGAGTTGCTTGCGGAGGGCGACGTTGACGCTCTTGAAGCCGCCCGCGATGGGCGTGGTCACGGGGCCCTTCAGTCCGACCCTTGTTCTCTCCAGGGACTCCAGCACGTGCGGAGGGAGGCTTGCACCCGATTTTTCTATGATGGCGGCCGAGAGTTCAGCGTGCTCCCAGTCGATCGCCACCCCGGTGGCCTCCAGGGCTCTCACGGTTGCGTCGGCGATCTCCGGGCCTATGCCATCGCCGGGAATCAGAGTGATTTTATACGCCACACCGATATGGTACCAACGGAGCCGATGGTGGGAGAATGTTGACTTATGCCTGCAGTGAAAAGAGCACTCCTCAGCGTCACCGACAAGTCCGGTCTCCTTGATTTCGCCAAAGGCCTGGCCGCCCTCGGCTGCGAGCTGATCTCGACCGGGGGCACGGCGAAGATGCTGCGCGACAGCGGACTGGATGTGAAGGATGTCAGCGAAGTGACGGGCTTTCCCGAGATGCTCGACGGGCGCGTGAAGACGATCCACCCGCGGATCGCCGCCGGGCTGCTGGCGCGCCGCGGCCTGCCGGAGCATATGGCCGCGCTGGCCGAGCACGGCATCGGGACCATCGACATGGTTGTCGTGAACCTCTATGAGTTTGAAAAGATCGCCGCGAAGAAAGATGCGCCCGTCGAGGAGCTGATTGAGAATATCGACATCGGCGGGCCGACGATGATCCGCGCGGCGGCGAAGAACTTCGAGGACGTGGCCGTGGTGACGTCGGCGGCCGACTACCCCGCCATCCTGGCCGAGTTGCAGGCCGGCGGCGGGACGTTGTCCAGGAAGACGCACTGGGACCTGGCGAGGAAGGCCTACGCCACTACTGCCAGGTACGACGCGGCCATCACCGCGCGCCTGGCCTCCATCGAGGTGGAAAACGCAGAGTTCGTGGACAGGCCCTCCGTCCTGCCGCGAGCGTTGAACATTCACGTTCCTCGCCGGCAGGAGCTGCGCTACGGCGAGAACCCCCATCAGGCGGCGTCGCTGTACGCCTGTGGCGCCGAGGGCATCGCCAACTGCACGCAGCTTCACGGCAAGGAGTTGAGCTATAACAACCTGGTGGATCTGGACGCCGCCTGGCTACTTGTCTGCGAGTTCGACGGCCCGGCCGCCTCCATCATCAAGCACACCAACCCCTGCGGCTGCGCCGAGCAGTCCACTCTGGTGGAGGCTTACCGCAAGGCATTCGAAGCCGATACCGTCTCGGCCTTCGGCGGCGTGCTGGCCTTCAACCGCGAGGTCGACGAGGACACAGCGGCCGAAGTCTCGAAACTGTTCGTCGAGGCCGTGGCCGCGCCCGCCTACTCGCAGAAAGCTCTTTCGATCCTCGCGGCCAAGAAAAACCTGCGCCTGGTGACGGTGAAAGGCAAAGTGCCGGAGGAGTTGGTGGTCAAGTCGATCGGCGGCGGTTTCCTGGCGCAGTCGGCGGACTCCCTGACCTTGGACAGTTCCACGCTCAAGGTGGTGACGGAGCGGCAGCCTACCGCCGGAGAATGGGCGGCGCTCGAGTTTGGCTGGAAAGTCTCCAAGCACGTGAAGTCCAACGCCATCGTCTATGCGCGCGCCGGGCAGTTGCTGAGCTCCGGCGCCGGCCAGATGAGCCGCGTCTTCTCCGCCGAGATCGGCGCGAAGAAATCCGTGCTGCCCCTGGAGGGCTGCGCGGTGGCTTCCGACGCCTTTTTCCCCTTCGCGGACGGGTTGGAGGTGGTGGTGAAGAACGGCGGCTCGGCGGTGATCCAGCCGGGCGGCTCGGTGAAGGACGACGAGGTGATCGCCGCCGCCAACCGGCTGGGCATCACTATGGTGTTCACCGGGCTGCGGCACTTCCGCCACTGAGGACCGCTTGCGGCGCACTCTGACGAAGAACCGCATGGGCTGGGCCTCCGAACAGCTCAGCCCGGTGAGCGGGATGTTCGTGGAGTTTTGCCGTTCGGGCCTGCGCGCTGAGGATGACGCGGCGCTCGACATTGGCGCCGGCTACGGCGCAGTGACGTTGGCCGCGTTGCGTACCGGCGCTTGGGTGATCGCCAACGACCTGGCCGATGAGCATCTGAATGAGATCGTGAGCCAGGCCCCCGATGGCGATCGGCCGCGACTGACGATCAAGGCCGGCCGCTTTCCACGGGGCCTCCACTTCGAGTCGGGCTCACTCGGCGCAGTACACGCGTCCAACGTCTTCCACTTCCTCACCGGCAGGCAGTTTGAAGAAGGGCTGCGGGCCATCGCGCGCTGGCTGCGGCCGGGCGGCAGGCTTTTCGCTCAGGCGGCGAGCCCCTACCAGGCGGCGTTTGCGGCGTTCATCCCGGAGTTCGAACGGCGCCTGGCGGCAAGTGAGAAGTGGCCCGGCTGGGTGGCGAAGGTGAGTGAGTACTCGTCGCACCGGCAACGGAGCCAGATGCCCCGCGCCATCCACCTCCTGGACGACCGCACACTCCGCCGCGCGGCGGCGGCGGCCGGTCTCGCAGTGGAGCGCGCCTGGCTCTACCAACGCGAAGACCTGCCGGCCACGCTGCGGCTGGACGGGCGGGAGGCGGTGGGGCTGGTGGCGAGGAAAGCCGCTCCCAAGGATTGATGACGGAACTACTTTGAGCCGGGCAGGGGATCACCCAACCGGATCGTCCGGACTCCACTGATTCCCTTTGTCTTGCGCAGGAGGTGGGCGTCAGCGGTGATCAACGGGCAACCGGCGCTTCGCGCCAGCGCAAGATAGAGGCAATCGGGGATCTTGTAGTCGAGTTCGATGGACAACTCAGCGGCGTCTTTCAGGAGTTCGCGGTCGTCTGAAGTCAGCGGTGCATGAGCCGCCAGGCAGCCATCTACCCAGCGGGCGACCGCCCGCCGCACCTCGGCTGCATCCAGATCCCCAACCCGGTAGCGATAGGCCAAGGCGGACGTTACTTCGACCTCAATGATCTTGGGCGCCAACAACGGGATGTCACTATCAAGAAGAGCATCCGCGTCTTCCGAGCCTTCTTCCGCGATAAACCACTTCACCGCGACACTGGCGTCAACCACCAGCATCAGGGCCTTCCGAGCGCTGCGCGGTTCTTTCCAATGATGGGTGTGCTATCGCTCAGCACGCCGTGCCGCTTCTTGATATCGCTCCGAAGGGTCCTGCACTCAGCGGCTACATCAGCCCGCTTCGCCCGGTAAGTGTCGGCCAGCAGGAGCCGCAGATACTCCTCCAGGCTGGCTCCCTGCGCCTCAGCCCTTTTCCTGTGCCACTCGCACAGCCAGTCGGGGATGTTTCTGATCTTCACTTCCGCCATGCGTCTGTCCCGCCTCCAGGATAGTCTCTTGCCCCCTTGGGGGCGGGGGCATAATGCCGCGGTCCGCTGTCAGTACACCCGGCCCAGCCCGCTGAGCCGCCGGGAGAGGTAGTCGACGAAGCGGCGGGTGGGGTTGAAGCCGACCACCTGCTCGGCGTTGACGACGAAGTTCGAGAGCGTGTTCAGGTCGTAGAAGACGGGCTCGCCGCTGCGGTGGTCGATCATGTACTCCACGCCGCAGACGTCGATCCTGCCCAGGCGGGCGACGGAGATGGCGGTCTGGGCGGCTTCCGGTAGCGGATCGCAGCGCGTGAACAGAGGCTTGGCCGCGGATTCGCAAATGTCCGCCGGGCAGAGGTTATAGCCGGCGCCATGGCGCTCGATGCGCACCGTGTAAAGGACCTCGCCGTCGAGGACCTCGATCCGGTAGCAGGCGCCATCGCGCGACGGAATGAACTCCTGCACAAGGGCCACGCGATCGCAGCCGAAGTCCAGCGCCTGCGCCTCGGCAGCCAGGTCGCGCGCCGAATCGAAGCGGCGGATGCCGGAGCCCGCGCCGCCGCAATTGGGCTTCACCAGCACGGGGTAGGCCAGCGAGTCTGCCGCCGGGGCCAACAGCGCGTGGTGGTTGACGACACAGGTGCGTGGCGTGCGCGCGCCGCAGCGCCGGAACAGCTCAAGCTGCCGCACCTTCGAGATCTCGTACTGGTAGGAGTGAGCGCCGTTCACCACCGCCACTTTGCGGCCGTCGAGGAACGTCAGAAAATCGCCAACCGCAAACTGCCCCTGGCCGTGGCCGCGGAAGGCGGCCGACGCGCTCATGCGGTTGAGGACCAGATCCGGGAACTCTCGCCGGTCCAGGTCAAAGGAGAGCGACTCGGCCTTCCACTCCTCGAAAGCGATCCCCTGGCGGTTCAACTCCGCAAACAGCGGCTTGAACCACTCGGGGTGTTCATAGAGTATTGCCAGTCGAGCCAACGTCAGTTCCAGTCCTGGGGCTTGCTGCCTTCGGGAAGCAGTTCGCCCTTGTCAATGTATCGAACCTTGCAGGCGTGGTGAGCGGCATGAGGGTCATGCGTGACCATGACCACGGTCTTGCCGTGCTCCCTGTTCAGCGTGGAGATGAGGGCCAAGACCTCCCGCGCGGACTTGGCGTCGAGGTTGCCGGTCGGTTCGTCGCACAGCAGGATGTCGGGGTCGGTGACGATGGCGCGGGCGATGGCGACGCGCTGCTCTTCACCGCCGGAGAGTTGCCGCGGGAAGTGTCCGAGGCGGTCGCCAAGTCCCACCAGCCGCAGCGCCGTGGCGGCGTGTTGGATGCGCTCGCCCTTCTTCAGGTGCGTCAGCTTGAGCGGCAGTTCAACGTTTTCCAAGGCCGTCAGCACGGGGATCAGGTTAAAGCTTTGGAAGACGAAGCCGACGTGGCGGTTGCGCCAGCGCGCGATGCTGCTATCGGAGAGCGAATTGAGATCCGAACCAAGCACATTGATCGTGCCGCTGGTGGGCCGGTCCATGGCGGCCGTCAGGTGCAGCAACGTGGACTTGCCCGAACCGGAGGGGCCCATCAGGGCGACGAACTCTCCGCGGCGCACCTCCAGATCGGCGTCCCTCAGCGCCACCACCTTGAACTCGTCACGGACGTATTCCTTCGTCAATTTGCTAGTCTGGATCACCACTTCACTCATCGCTTGCTCCCTTGGTCCTTGACGACGACCCTCGCGCCGTCCTTCAGTTCGGCGGGGGGATTGACGACCAGGTCCTCACCGCCGATCAGACCGTCTTCCACTCTCAGGCCTTGCGGTGTGTTGCCGCTGGTGCGGATGGCGCGTTCCACCACCTTGCCGTTCAGGACGATCAGCACCCTGTCATTGCGCACCGTGGAGGTGGGGATGAAGACGACCGGCTTGCCGGCCGCCGGTGCGCCGCCGCCGAGCCTGATCCCGGCCAGGAAGGCCACGGCGGCGTTCATCTCCGGCCGCAGGTACTCGTCTGGATTCAGCACTTTTACCTTCACCTGCACGGTGGCCTTCTGGCGGTTGGCCTCCGGCGAGATCTCCTCGATTGCGCCCTGCCACTTTCTGTCCGGATAGGCGTCCACGGTGATGACGCCCCGCTGCTTCGGCTCCAGCTTGTTGAAGTCGTTCTGCGAGATGTCGAGTTCCACGCGCAGGTCGTTCAGGTCGGCCAGGGAAACGACATACCCCTTGGCGCCGCGCTCGCCGACGAAGCTTGTGGTGACGAACTCGCCGCGCTCCACCACGCGCTCCAGAATGGTCCCATTGACAGGCGCGCGGATGACGGTGTTGTTCAACTGCGTCTCGGAAAACGCCACGATGCCCTTCACCTGTTCGATCTGACCCTTCACCGCGTCGATGACTTCGCGGCGCGGGCCGATCCGGACCAGTTCGTACGTCTTCTGAAGAGAGTTGACTCGCGCCTGGGCGGCATCGCGGCGGGCCTGGGCGTCGTCCAGGTTGGACTTCGGCGCGACGCCGCCGGCGTAAAGCTGGCGCGTCCTGTCAAGTTGTACCAGCGCGTTGGCCAGGTCGGCCTGCGCCTGCTCGACGTTCGCCTTGGCCGCGGCGATCTCCTCGGGTCGGGAGCCGTTTTCCAGCTCCGCCAGCCGGGCCTGGAGGTTCATGAGCTGGCCGCGCGCCTGCTGCAGATGGGCGCGGTACTCGTCGTCTTCCAGACGGACGATCACCTGGCCTTCCCGCACCTTGTCCCCCTTATCGACGCCGATCCAGGCCACTTTGCCCACCACCTTGGAGGCCACCTGGATCTTGTGCGCGGCGATCACGTAGCCGGTGGCGTTGAGGACCACCGCATCCCCCGGCGCGCCTCCGGTGCGCGCCGCCTGGGCGCGCACCGTCGTCACTTCAGTCGCGCCGTTCAGCCGCTTATAAACAACCGCGCCGGTGCCCAGCAGAATCATGCCGGCGATGCCGCCGAGGATCCAACGGGTGGCCCAGAGGGGACCGCCGGTGGCAGACGGTGGAGAGGACCGGTCGATGCGAAGGCTCTTGATATCGGTGTCCATATAAAACTCACTCAGACCTGCCGGAGCGCGGCGAGAATCTGCTTTCGCGCGGCGCTGAAGGCGGGCAGCAGGCCGCCGAAGGCGCCCATCGCCAGGGCGAAAACCATCCCCTTGGCCATGATTTCAGGGGAGACGCGTAGCGAGAATGCCACTTCGGCAAAAGTGACGTTGCTGCCTATGCCAGTCGTCAACCCGTTCAGGGGGAGTACCAGAGCGATGCCCAGCGCACCACCCAATAGGGAAAGCAGCAGGGACTCCAGCAGGAAGCTGAGCAGGATGGAACGCCGGGAGAAGCCCAGCACGCGCAGCGTGCCGATCTCCTTCGAGCGCCGTGCCACGGCTGCGTACATCGTGTTCATGGCGGCAAAGCAGGAGCCCACCGCCATGATCAGCGCCACGAAAGTCCCCAGGTAGCGCACCAGGTCGCCCGAAGATGTCTGCTGCTGGTAGTAGTCCTTCTCGGGCCTCGCCTGGACGTTCAGCTTGCCGTCGTAGTTGAGGTCATTGATGAGCGCCTGGTGGGTGACCGCATCGGTCGCCCGGATCAGGGCGGAACTCAGAACCTCAGTGCGTTCAAAGTCGCCAGCAGCCTGGTTCAGGTCGGCGAGAATCTCGGAGTTGCGCGCCGGTTGCGGGCTGTCGAAGACTCCGACAACCTCCCAGTCGCCCCGCCCGAAGCGGAGCATCCGGCCCATCTGCGCGTCAGGATTCCGCCGGGCGATCGAACTTCCCACGGTGACCTCGCGCCGGCCGGGCGTGAACCAGCGCCCTTGCGTGAGTTTCATCTCCTCTCGGATCGCCAGGCCCGTGGCTGTCACGCCGCGTACCGAAATATTGGAGCCTTCGGGAAACTCCTGGCTGGCGAGGTTGATCACCGTGACCATCTCCAGCGATGCCAGCGGTTCGCCCTTCGCATCGCGGGCGATCCCCTGTTTGAACTTGAGGTCGTTGTAGACGCTGCGGTTGAAGTTGGAACTCAGCTCCGAATCCGAGCCCTTCCGCGTGACCAGGATGTGGAGCGGGTGGCCCGAGGCCTCGAACGCCGAGCGGAGCCCCTCCACCAGCGCGAAGGCGGCCAGCAGCACTGACACGGTGAGGGCGATGCCCAGTGCCGTCATGGCCGTAGTGGTCTTCCTCACCCGGAGGTTTCTGACGTTGTAGGAGAGTGGGATGGCCATGTGATTTCCGCGGCGGTCAGTCGGTGAATCGCAGGGCGTCGACGATGTTCTGGCGCGACGCGTGCCAGGCGGGAACGATCGCGCTGGCGACGCCGATGAAGAGCGACACGCCGATCAGCGCGGCAAAGACGGGCGGCTGGATACTCAGCGTCTTGGTCTGATCGACGATGGCCGGTCCCTGCCGGATGACGACGCAGAGCAGTTGCGCGACCACCAGCCCGATGGCGCCGCCGATGATGGCGATCAGCCCGGACTCCGCCAGGATCAGCCAGAGAATCGTCCTGGCCTGGAAGCCGAGCGTCTTCAGTACGCCCACCTCCCGCACGCGCTCCCTCACGCTCATCGCCATGGTGTTGGCGCTGATGAGAAGGATGGTGAAGGTTACCGCGCCGCAGATGGACATCAGGATCACCTTGATGTTGCCGAGGAAGGAGAGGAAGCTCAGCCCGAAGGCGTACTCGCTCTCCGTCTTGGTGGGGGCCGGGGAATTGGCGAACAGCTCGTCCACATCCCGGCAGATGCGCGGGACGTCCTCAGGGCTTCGGGCGAGGATGGTGAACGTCCCCGCCGCCAGGCGGGAGGAGTTGCGTAAAGCGTTCTCCAGGTACTTGAAGTTGAACCACAGCGTCTCGTCCGATCCTTCGCTCGTCTCGAATATGCCCCGGACCGTCAGATCCAGGTCGAAGGGGAAGATGTCGCCTTTGATGAGAATCTTGTCGCCGACGTGAAAGCCGAAACGGTTCGCCAGCGTCCTGCCGACGACACAGCCCGCCGGATCGCGCAGGAACGCCCGCTTCTGATCCTCCGGGATCCGGTAGTCCTGGTAGACACTGAAGAGCTTCTCGGCTTCGATGCCCAGGCGCGGAAAGAAATTGCGCTGATCCCTCGAGTCCTTGTAGACCCCGCCGTACCACTGCCAGATGGCTACCTCTTCGACCCCTGCGACCTTGCGGATCTGCTCGCGGTAGTAGATCGGCATCTGAAAAACGATGGAAACCTTGTGCCGGGTGACGATGCGGCGAGCCTGCGCCTTGGCCGGGCCGCCGAAGAATAGCGCGTAGTAGAGCGCCATCATCACGCCCAGAAGGCAAAGAGAGATCGAAAGGCTCGTGATGGTCAGAACGCTCCGCCGCCGGTTCCGCAGGCAGTTTTTCACGATCAGAGGCAGGAATCGCATGACTCCCCTCCATTCTAAGGCCACAACAAGCGGTTGTTTGGTGCACAATGGATTGGCGGCGATCGGCCCGCAACGCACCGATGGATACCGCGGACGAGAAGTGGATGCGCCGCGCGCTCGACTTGGCCGTCCGCGCGCAAACCGCAGGCGAGGTGCCTGTGGGCGCCGTCGTCGTTCGCGAGGGAATCGTTCTGGGCGAAGGCTGGAACCGGCCCATCTCCTCACACGATCCCACCGCGCACGCCGAGATTCTGGCCCTGCGGCAGGCCGCCGCCAGGGAAGGGAACTACCGGCTGACCGGCGCCACGCTGTACGTCACCCTCGAGCCGTGCATCATGTGTGCCGGCGCGCTGGTGCACGCACGCATCTCCCGCCTGGTGTTCGGCGGCCGTGACTTGCGCTTCGGCGGCGTCCGCAGCAAGTTCCGGTTGGCCGACAGCGATCTGCTCAACCACCGCGTCGAGGTGGTGGAAGGCGTGCTCGCGGCGCAATGCGTGGCGCCGCTTGAGAGGTTCTTCTCCGAGCGGCGTTGAGGCCGGGCGGCTGCCGGTCCGCCCGGCCCTCCGTTCGTCAGGCAGCCTTTCTTACAGGAACCCGCAACTGCCGGCTGAGGGAGCCTTTGCGGATCGAAACCACCCTGGCCGCCCCACTCTGCGGCATCGTGTTTTGAGTACGGCCCTGGAAGTACTCGTCAATCGGATACAGCGCGTAAGGCTGCAGCTCCCTGAATACGCGCCCCAACTTGTGCTGCAAGCGGTAGACGGTATGGAAAAAGAGCCCTCGGTCCAATCCCAGTTTTCTGGTGCAGAGCTTCCACTCCGCGCCGAGTAGGTAGTGGTAACAGAATACTCGCCACTCCAGGTGACCCAGCGATCGTTTGCTTACCAGGTAGAAGTCGGCCAGATACTCTTCGTCTTTCCTTCCCCACGTGATGCGGCGTCCGCCCAGGTGTGTCTGCTCCAAGGTCGCCTGGGAAACATTCCTTTCTTTGAATATGCAGTATCGGAAGCGTGCGTAACAGGCCCGGAAAACGGCGCGGAGCACACAATTGCAGGGACAACTTCCACCGTCCCTCATCACTCGCTGCCCCGAGCCATGACAGGTGGTGCAGGTCAAGGATGCCAAGGCGATCGTTTCTGACTGGGTCCACTCCATTTTGTCTATGCCTCTTTTCCGGCCTCCGTCCTCACAACGGGGCCGTGTTTCTAATGTCCTGACTTTGTTCTTGGACCCGCTGATCGTCAACTTCAGCATATGCAACCCGCCCGAGCCGCTTGTCGTGCCACGGCTTGTTGATGAGTATAAGTCGCTTATATTTAATATGTTACACTGTGCCTTGTGTGACATTAAGCAATGTACAGAAATAAGAGTCTTGTATGATACCATGAGTTCCAGTACTCTCATATTTCACTTTGGAATATGCCTTCCAGTCCTCAGGTCTTGACCTTTGCCGCTCTGCGCAACCGACTCCTGGGCAACCTCAGAGCGAGGCTGCACAACGGCGAGTTCTCCGAGCGAAGTCTGGCCCGGCTGATCGGCGTGTCCCAGCCTCACATGCATCATGTGCTGAAGGGTCTGAGGGTCCTCACTCCAGAGATAGCTGACCAGCTACTGGCCAGTCTGGGGATGTGTCTCTTGGACATGGTGGATTCGTCCGAGATGGGCGCCACGCTGCAAGACAGGCAATTGAGAGCAAACGCCGCCCTGCTCCCTGTATTGGAGGGACGTCTCGGCCCCACCGAGCCGTTCCCGGACTGGCGGCGCGTCTCGGCCTGGCTTGCCGTGGATCAGGACGCCCGCCGGCGCGCAGGACGTCCGGCGTTGGTGGAGTTGTCCGGGGACGCCGAACTGAGCGGGCCACTGGCGGGCGCCTCTTATGCCCTCCTGGATCTTGATGAGGCAGTGCGGGTGCGCCCGCGCCCGGCTTCCTGGTATGCAATCCGCTGGCGCGGCGCGGGATTCGTTCGCCAAGTACGGATCGAAGGGGAAACGCTGGTCATCCTCGGCCAGAGACTGCTGCCGGAAGCCGACGGTCCATCGAAAGTGGAGCTGGCCGGAGGGTCGACGCTGCAGGTGGTGCGAGCAGCGGTGTTGTGGGCGGGTGCGGATCCGCGGTACGCCGGCTTCGGCAATCAGCCTGGGTGGCTGATTCCTGCCGCCTCCTCATAGACCGCGAGCACCTGGCGCGCGGTGTCTTCCCACCGGAAGTGGCGGCACCGCTCCTGGCCGCGCTCCCGCAGCACGGCGCGGAGTTCGGGATCAAGCAGCACTTCCCTCAGACCGCGGGCTATGTCGAAGACATTGTCCGGACTGACGATTGCCGCGGCGTCGCCCACCACCTCGGGCAGCGATGTAGCGTTGGAGCAAACCACCGGCGTGCCGGAGGCCATGGCCTCCAGCGGGGGAAGCCCGAATCCTTCATATAGCGACGGGAACACGAATACCGAGGCGGCCTCGTAGAACACGCGCAGCGTGTCGAGCGGGACAAAGCCGAGAAACCGCACATACTGCTCGATGCGCGACTGGATCACCGCTTGCCGGACGGCAGGGTAGCGCGAAATCTCATCTCCGATGATGATCAGCCGCAGGTCGCTCCACTCCGGATTGTCCTGCAGCGCCCCCTTCAGGAATGAAAACGCCTCCACCAGGCGCGGGATGTTCTTCTGCGGCCGGATGGTGCCGGCGTACAGCAGGAAGGGGTACTGAACCTGGTAGCGTTCCAGGATGCGGCGGCGCTCCAGCGCCCAGGCCTCGGGTCCCGCCGCCCGCGCGCCGGAGCCGGGGATATGGTGCGTATAGCGAGGATCGGCGGCGCCGTAGATGCGGCGAACCCGGTCCGCCGGGATACGCAGTAGATTGACCACGTCGTGCCGCGTCGATTCGCTGACGGCGATGACCCTTTCGGCGCGCAGCAATCCTCGCCGCGCGACCACCCTCCGCGCCTCGTGCCGCCACCCGGACGGGGCGTCGAAGACCAGGCTCGAAAGGTCATGCACGGTCACCACGTAAGGCCGGTGAAGCAGCAAAGGCACGGCGTTCAACGGGATGTGAACGAGGTCGGGCCGCAACGATCGGGCGAAGAAGGGGAAAGCGAATTGATCCAGCGTTTCACTGTCGTTGCGCTCATAGTAGACGAGTTCGAAGTTGGCGGGCAGACCGTCGAATTCGTGCTGCTGTTCCTTGTGCGCCGCGAGCAGAAAGTGGTGCGGCGCGCCCACGGCGGCGAAACCACGAAGCAGGTTGCGGATGTAGGTGCCGAAACCGAAGTCCCTGACGTGACGTGCGTCCAGCAGGATGCGAATCGGCATAGGCTTGCTAGCGGCGCCCGGCGGCGAGTTTCCAGGAATAGAGCGGGAAGCGCTGCGTCAGCGCCTGAACTCGCGCCCGCACTGCTGCCAGATTGTCCTGCGACGCGGGAGCTTCCAGCACCCGGGCGATCAGAGCGGCGACTTCGCGCATCTCTTCCTCGCCGAAGCCTCTGGTGGTCACCGCGGGGCTGCCCAACCGGATGCCGCTGGGGTTCATCGGAGGGTTGGTGTCGAAGGGGATCGAGTTCTTGTTGACGGTGATCCACGCTTCGTCCAGGGCCTTCTCCGCCTCCTTGCCGCGCAGGCCTTTTGAAAAGACGTCCACCAGCATGACGTGCGAGTCCGTGCCGCCGGACACCACGCGGAAACCCGCGGCCTGCATGCCGCCTGCGAGCGCCCGGGCGTTCTTCACCACCTGCTGCTGGTAGGCGGCGAACTCCGGCGACATGGCCTCCAGAAAACAGACGGCCTTGGCGGCGATCACATGCACCAGCGGCCCGCCCTGAAAGCCGGGAAACACCGACTTGTCGATCGCCGAGCCGAATTTCTCCCGCGCCCGAATGAGCCCCGAACGCGGCCCGCGCAGCGTCTTGTGCGTGGTGGTGGTCACGATGTCGGCCCACTCGCAGGGATTCGGATAGATGCCTGCCGCCACCAGGCCCGAGAAGTGGGCCATGTCGACCAGAAAGAGCGCTCCGTTGGCGTCGGCGATCTCCCGGAAGCGCTTGAAGTCGATGACGCGGGAATAGGCGCTGGCGCCTCCGACGATCAGCTTCGGCTTGTGCTCCGCCGCCAGACGGGCCACCTCGTCGTAGTCGATCGTCTCGTCGCCCTGCTTCACCCCGTAGGGCACGATCTTGTAGGTCTTGCCTGAAAAGTTCAGCGGGTGGCCGTGGGTCAGGTGGCCCCCGTGGGCCAGGTTCATCCCCAGGATGGTCTCGCCGGGCTGCAGCACGGAGGCGTAGGCGGCCTGATTGGCCTGCGAACCCGAATGGGGCTGCACGTTGGCGTATTCGGCGTGGAAGAGCTTCTTCGCCCGATCGCGGGCCAGATTCTCCACGATGTCGGTGAACTCGCAGCCGCCGTAGTAGCGCCTGGCCGGATAGCCTTCGGCGTACTTATTGGTGAAGACGCTGCCGGTGGCTTCCAGCACGGCCTCGGAGGTGAAGTTCTCGCTGGCGATCAGCTCGAGCCGCGAGTGCTGCCGCCCGGCCTCGTCGGCAATGGCTTGCGCGACTTCCGGATCCACTTCCGCCACGGGGCGTGCCATGCGCTGCTGATCGTTCATCCTTGCTTGCCTTCCTTTTCGATGCTCATGATCTTGTCCACCCGCCGTTGGTGGCGGCCGCCCTCGAACGCGGTGGCCAGAAAAACGTCGATGAGCGCACCGGCCTCTTCCACGCTCAGGTACTTGGCGCCCATGGTCAGCACGTTGGCGTCGTTGTGCCGCCGCGTGTATTCCACCTCGTCGGCATTGAACGCCAGCGCCGCACGGATTCCCGGCACTTTGTTGGCGGCCATCGACATTCCCACCCCGGTGGAGCAGACCAGCACGCCGCGTTCGCATTCCCCTCCGGCTACGGAGCGGCCGACGGCTGCCGCATAGTCCGGATAGTCGGTTGATTCCGGCCCGGCGGCGCCGAAATCGGCCACCTCATGGCCTTTCTCGGTCAGCATCGCGCGAAGCTGCTCTTTGAGTGCGAACCCGGCGTGGTCGGCTCCCAGGGCGATTTTCATGGAGGAAACGACGATTCTAACATGCGGCCGCGAAGAGGTTCTTCACTGGCGCCCATGATAAACTCGAAGATTCCCCATGCTTTGGTCACGTCTCTTCATCCCCACGCTTCGTGAAAACCCCACTGAAGCCGAAGTGGTCAGCCACCAGTTGTTGCTGCGGGCGGGCTACATCCGCCAGCTCGGCGCCGGCATCTACAACTATCTCTACCTCGCCCAGCGTTCGCTGCTGAAGATTCAGGAGATTGTCCGCCAGGAGATGGACCGGATCGGTGCGCAGGAGTTCTACCTGCCCGCCCTGAACCCGGCCGAAGTGTGGCAGGAGTCCGGCCGCTACGACCTCATGGGCGACAACATGTTCCGCTTGAAGGACCGCTTCGGCCGCCCGCTCTGCCTCGGCATGACCCACGAAGAGGTGATGACGGCCATCGCCCGCGGTGAGCTGCGCAGCTACAAGCAACTGCCCCAGATCTGGTACCAGATCCAGACCAAGTTCCGCGACGAGCCTCGCCCCAAGTCCGGCCTGCTTCGCGTGCGCCAGTTCATCATGAAGGACAGCTACTCCTTCGACCTCGCCCCCGAGGGCCTGGACGTGAGCTACGAAAAGCACCGCGTAGCCTACTGCCGCATCTTCGACCGCTGCGGCCTCGACTACGTCGCCGTGGAAGCGCATTCGGGCGCCATGGGCGGCTCGCAGTCGCAGGAGTTCATGGTCGCCACCAACGCCGGCGAGGACTATGTCGTCACCTGCCGCCAGACCGGCTATTCGGCCAACCTCGAAAAGGCCGTCTCCCGCCCAGTGCCCCCCGCCGCCGCCGACCCCGAGGGCGACCTAGCGCCGGAGGAGATCCACACCCCCGGCCAGAAGACCATCGACGAGGTTTCCGCATTCCTCCACGTGCCGCCCACCTCGCTGATGAAATCGCTCGTGCTGGTGGCAGGCGATACCACCTATCTCGCCGTCCTGCGCGGCGACCACCAGCTCTCGGAGACCAAGTTCCAGTCGGCCACCGGCTGCTCGGAGCTCCGTCCCGCGCACCCCGAAGAGATGCGGCAACTGCTCGGCGCCGACGCCGGCTCGCTCGGCCCGGTCGGCGTGAAGGGCGCGAAGATCATCATCGATTCGGCGCTCCAAGGCCGCCGCAACATGATCAGCGGCGCCAACCGGGACGATTACCATCTGAGGAGCGTCACTCCGGGCGAGGACTTTCAGGCGGAGTTCCACGACCTGCGGCAGGTGGCCGAAGGCGACACCGAGGTTGAAACCGGCGCGCCCCTGGAGATCCTGAAGACGGTGGAGATCGGCCACATCTTCAAGCTCGGCTACAAGTACTCCCACTCGATGGGCTTGAATGTCCTCGACCACAACGGCGTCGAAACACCGGTCATCATGGGCTCCTACGGCATCGGCATCGAACGTGTCCTCTGCGCTGCCGTCGAGCTCTTCTCCGATGCCAACGGCATGTCCCTGCCCGTTTCCATCGCTCCCTTTGAGGTGGTCCTGACGCCCGTGAAAAGCACGGACGCCACCTTGCGCGAGGCCGCCGACAAGCTCTACGCCGAACTCAAGCAGGCCGGCGTGGACGTGCTCTACGACGACCGCGACCTGAGCCCCGGCGTCAAGTTCAAGGACGCCGATCTCATCGGCGTGCCCTTCCGCGTCAACATCGGAAAGAAGCTCGCCTCCGGCATGGTTGAGCTGGTCAACCGCCGCACGAAAGAGATGGCTGAAGTGCCCGTGGACGGCGCCGCCGCGGCCATCCAATCCGCCATCGCCGCCGCCCGCCCAGCCACGAGCCACTGATGCCGAACTGGTCCGAAGTCCGCGAACTCTTTCCTGCGCTGCAGCGCTGGACCTTCTTGAACACCGCCACCTTCGGCCAAGTCTCCCGCCGTTCGGTTGAAGCGATGGAGGAGCATTTCCGGCGCCGCGACGAAACGGCGGCCTCGGACTTCCTCTCCTGGTTTGACGACGCCGACAGGCTGCGCGCCAAGCTCGCCACGCTCATCCGCTCCAGCCCGGACGATATCGCCTTCCTGCCCAACGCCTGCACCGCGCTCGGCATCCTGTTGAACGGAATCGACTGGCGCCAGGGCGACGAAATCGTCACTCTTGAAAACGAGTTCCCCAACCAGATCTACGCTCCGCTCCACCAGGGGCCGGCACTCAAGGAAGTGCCCGCCGAAGGTCTGCTGGACGCCGTCACCGGGCGTACACGCCTGGTTGTCCTCAGCGCCGTCAACTACACCAGCGGCTTCCGCGCGCCGTTGGAGACCCTGGCTCCCGAGCTCCGCCGCCGCGGCGTGTTGCTCTATGTCGACGCCACCCAGATGCTCGGCGCGCTCCGTTTCGACTTCTCCGCCATCCAGCCCGACATGCTCGCCGTGAACTGCTACAAGTGGATGCTTGCGCCCAACGGCGTCGGCTTCATGGCCGTGCATCCCGGGCTCCGCGAGCGTCTGCGGCCGTTGAGTATCGGCTGGCGCTCCCACCGCGACTGGCGCAACGTCAACAACCTCTGGCACGGCAAGCCGGAGTTGAAGTCAACCGCCGAAAAGTACGAGGGCGGCATGCTGCCCTCATCGCTGCTCTACGCCCTGGAAGCCTCTGTGGACCTGATGCTCGAACTCACGCCGGACGCCATCGAACAGCGCGTTCTCCAACTCGCCTTGCAGACCCGCGCACTCTTCCCCGGCGCCCTGCCCTACGCCGATACGCCCATCGTCGCCGCAAACGTGGACGACGCGCCCGCCCTCTCGGCCCGCCTCAAACAGCAGGGCATCCTCACCTCCGCCCGGCATGGCATGTTGCGCGTCTCCACCCACTTCTACAACGACGAGAGCGACATCGCCCGCCTGGCCGCGGCACTCTAGCCCAACAGAATCACGTCCTTGTTCAGCCCCCCCAGCGCTCTGTCAAGCGTCACCAGCCGTGCCCCATGCTTTGCGGCCAGTCCGAGAAGATAGAGGTCTGTCAATTGGCGGTGCCCGCGAAGTTTCACGCCCGACAGCGACAGGGCCTCGGCCAGCGGCAGGTCCATTGGCCAGAAGCAATGAGCCGGGCCGGCCAGGTTCATTTGCAATATCGCGACGGCCTCCTCCGGAGTCGCTGCGTCACGGCTGAAACTCGGATTCGAGATGGTGCGGACAAACCCTGATTGGGTCATGGGGCAAGTGGCCCATCCGCCTCGTCCGTGATCCCGGAACCACCTGCGTGCGACCCCGTGAGCTGCGTGAGCTGGCCACCACAACGCAACCAGCATGTTTACGTCGAGCAGGCTGGCGCTCTTCACCACTCTTCCTCCAGTGCCTTGATCTGCTCCGTTGTCACCGTGGGCGAATCGTCGGGTAGATCGAACACAAAAAGCCCGTCCAATTCCTTCACGGGCAACCTTTTTCTGGCACCCTTCACTACCAACTCAGAGATCGCCTTGCCCACGCCGATCTGGCGGGCCTTTGCATACTGCATCACAATCGCGTAGGCGTCATCATTGATGTGTACAGTCGTTCTCATGCCACTTTGATGCTATCACGGTTCAAATGATGCCGCCGTGCTTTTCCGCTACACTGCTAGCTGTGCAAGCCCTGCTGGTCGCGCTCACCCTCGTCCGCACCCTCGCCCTGGAGGGCGATACATTCCACGTCCAGGGCATCGCCCTGGATGGCCCGTCCCTCTGGGTGACCAGTGTCGACCAGCCTTCACGAAAAGGCTGGTTATTCGAATACTCGCTGGAGAGCGGCAAGCGCTTGCGCGCCGTGGAACTCCAACAGGGCGCCATGTACCACCCGGGAGGGTTCGACGTCGACGGCGATTCGCTGTGGATCCCCGTCGCCGAATACCGCAAGGAAAGCCGCTCCATCATCCAGCGCCGCTTGAAGCAGACCCTGGAGTTACTCTCGTCCTTCGAGGTTGCTGACCATATCGGCTGCCTGACTAGTGCCGGGGGCCGCTTGGTGGGCGGAAACTGGGACGCCCGCAAGTTCTACGAATGGACGCCCGATGGCCGCCAACTCCGCGTCCGCTCCAACCCGCTCTCCGTGCGCTACCAGGACATCAAGTACCGCGACGGCGCCCTCATCGCCTCCGGCCTCGGCCCGGCGCCCGCATCACCCAGCCTCATCCACTGGCTCGATCCCGAGGACCTTGCCCCCCTCCAGTCGGCCGCGCCCGGCCGTACCGATCGCAAGGTGGAGTACTCCCGGGAGGGCATGGACCTGCGCGACGGCCTGCTGTACCTGCTGCCGGAAGACACGCCGTCACGCCTGTTTGTATTCCGCCTGTAATTTTGAGGCGCCGTCCACCCTCGCCGGCCTGCACGTCCCATACGGCTAAAGAGTAGTCGCGGTTTGCCGGTCCTCATTCGCACAGCGTGCGAGATCCCCGCGGTGCGGTGCGGGCGCAGCGACCGGGCGCTGGATCCCTGCTATACTTAAGGGGTCTGACTGCGTCTGCCCGGGCCGCATGTGTTTGACACGCGCCGCCAGGGATCCGTAGAATAAATGGTTTGTAGTCTGCGAACGGAGATCGTCTGTCTATGAAGACCGCATTTCCGTCCAAGAGCGAAATCACGCGCAGCTGGTTTGTCCTGGACGCCAGCGAAGCCGCTCTGGGACGGCTCGCCAGCAAGGCCGCCAAGATCCTGATGGGGAAGCATAAGCCCACCTACACCCCCTTTCTGGACACCGGCGACCACGTCATCGTCATCAACGCCGAAAAGGCCATCCTGACCGGCAACAAGGAATCCCAGAAAATCTACCGCCGCCACTCCGGCTATCCCGGCGGGTTGACTGAAATACCCGCGGGCAAGGTGCGCGCCAAGCGGCCCATCCGTCTGGTGGAGGATGCCATCAAGGGCATGCTGCCGAAAACCAAGATGGGCAAGCAGATGTACCGCAAACTGAAGGTGTACGCGGGCGACAAGCACCCGCACGTCGCCCAGCAGCCCAAAGCCATGGCCGCGACTGAGTAGAATCTGACGGAGAAAACTTAGAATGGCATTGCTTCAGTACCTCGGAACCGGCCGGCGCAAGCGCGCCGTGG
>JACRBC010000027.1 GCA_016213245.1 Candidatus Solibacter usitatus
CCACTACCAGAAGCAGGAACGCTTTACGAAAGTCAACCATTTCCTTCTCCTTGTGAAGATGCGGATTTGAATTGATGAAGGGTCTCTTCAACCTGAGCCTCAGTGGAAGTAGATGTCAGGATTCTTGCCGTCGAAAACGCCAGAGAGGTGCGGCATGGCGTTTCCGCCACCCTGCCCTCACCAGTCATCGTCGATCTTCCTTGGCGAATCCCCATTTAGATCGTTCAGTCTTTCTCTGTGCCCGCGGGACCCTAGCCAGCAATGAGTGCCGTTTCCAGCCGGACGCAGTCAGCACATTCATATCATTCCCCGCCGGATCAAGTCAAGCTGTACTGTTCGTACCGCCCAAAGCGACCCACCAGAGACGGGCTGTCATCCCTACTCCTCGTATTTAATCATGCCATGTTCTGATCAGTCAAGGGTTTCCGCACGGTATCCATCATTCGATAGCCACACTCACCACCTGTGACATCTGCCCGGCCTGGCTGATCTGTACCTTTAAATCCAGCCCGGGAGCGATCGTCTGCGGCACCGTCACCTGCACCACATACACGCCCGGCACCTCGCTCACCGCCGCCACCGATAGCGGCGCGACTTCCCGATCGCCGAAGAAAACCGCCAGCGGAAGGGCGGTTTGCTTGCCCGAGAGCGCCCCCAGACCGGTGGCATGGATGGTGATGGGACGGCCCCGCCGGGCCGGCGTCTCGGTTGAATTGGGACGCCCATCTTCATTCAGAACCACGGCTCGCCCGTTCGATTGGACGAAGATGGCCGGAGCGGCGGGCAGCAAGTCGAGGTTCACCTCGGCTTGGCCCAGGGGGGACTGGATGCGCACGGTCTGCGGGCCCGGGGCGAGATCAGCCGGCAGCGCCAGGTTGGCGCGGAATGGCGTGGCGGCGACGACGGGCACGGCCACGCCACCCACCTCAGCGGAGAGCTCCGCGTCCGGGGCGCTTAGTCCCGCGCCGAACAGCGTCATCAGCGAGCCCGGGGCGAGTTCAGGCAACAGGTTGGCCGCGTTGACGGGCGGAGTCTGCACGTCGAGTTCGAGGAACTGAGGGACGGCGGTCCAGGACGGCCCGGCCAGCCGCCAGGCGGACGGGCCGGCCGCCGCAAACGCCTGGTAAGTCGCCGGCGAGGCCAGCGTGGTGACGCTGAAGTCCTGCGAGGCCCCCTCCACACCCAGTTGGTACTGCTGGGCCGCACCGTCGCAGCGGGCCATCACCAGCGGTCCGGCTGCCTTCGGGGCGCCGGGGCCGGCGGTGCGATCCAGCCACGGCAGTGCGGCGCCACAGGCGCCTTGCGGCCCGGCGACGGTAAAATCAGCCCCGCCGCGGACCAGGAATCCCGTCCCCGGCGCAGGGCGAGGCGCCAGGCGGATGACGGAGGCCAGAGCGCCGCTCCACGTCACCCCGCCGAGCTGAAACTCGCTCAGGAAGTCGTTCACGCTGTTGCGGCCGAAGTAGTCCCCTGGGTCGAAGCTGGGGATGCCGCCATTGGCGGCGACGCCGGTGGCGACGACAAAGTGCATGCCGGCTGGTTGCCCGCCCGCCTGCATCCGCAGGGCTACCAGGATGGGCGCGCCGCCAGCGATCCAGTCCCGGACGGTCTCCAGTTCGGGCGTCCCCTGTTCGATCTCAGCCGCGCCGCCTGTAAAGGCCGGGATGCGCCACAGGTTCACAAACTGCTCGTCGCCGCCGGCCGGGGTGATGAAACCGTCGCAGAGGGTCGCGGGAGCGCCAGGCGCGGCCTGGGCCAGCGGCACGCAGGCGTTGCGCAGGAAGTTGTTCAGCCCGGCCACGTCGGCGGGGCCGTTGGGCACCGGCAAGTCACCCCGGTCCTGGTGGAAGCGAAGCATGTTGGCCAGTGATGCCAGCAGGGCGCCCCGCTCGGCGATGGTCGCGCTGCCGTTGCCCAGCGGCTGGTTGATGGATTGGCGGAGTTTGGGGAAGTTGGGCAGCGAGATGGGCGCCGATCGGGCCAGAAACGTGACCACCTGGCTTGCCGCGGTGGCCGTGGCCCCAGCGATCAATTCGCTCTCCGGCAGCCGCAGGTAGGCCAGGGCCTCTCCCTGCGCATTGGTCGCCGGATCGGCGCGTTCAATGGACGCCCCCAGCGACGCCTGGAAGACGATCGGCACTCCCGGCACGGCGTGGCCCGCCGCGTCGCGCAGCACGATCCGCAGAGGCTCCGGCAGTAAAGCCCCCGGCACGCCGGTTTGCGCGTCTCCCCCGGCCTTCACCAGGCGCGGCTCGGCCTCCACCAGCGATCGCACGCGGTAGGATCCGGCGGCTGAAGGCCCGCGCGTCGAAACGGCGCGGACGCTGACGACCGAACTGGCGGCCGAGGTAGGCACCGCCACCTCCCAGGCAAAGGCGCCGCTTGCCACCGTCACGAGGAAGTCGGGTTGGCCCGTCACGGTGATCCGCAACTGGTCGCCCGGTTCAAATCCACCGGCGGCGAGCCGGACGCGCCCGCCCGCCGTCACCGGATCGGGGGTAGCCGTGATCTTCGGCTGCCGGGCTTTGAGTTCCACCACCACCTCGGATGCGCCGGGAGGCAGGTCCATCGTCCCGCCCTCGAACTCCTGATGACGCCGGCCATCGATCACGACTTCGTCGCTCACGGCCATGCCAAGCGGGCCGGAGGTCGCCTCCAATGAGACATAGGTGGCGAGGAAAGCGCCGCCGACGAAGAAACTCCTTCCGGCGTAAGTCCCGGCGGCCGGCGAGTAGACCACGCCGTTGAGGAACGCCTGTGCGACCCCGGCGCTGGCCGTGAACGTCATGAACGCGGCCACATCCCCCGCCGGCGGTCCGGCGGCGCCGCCCTCGTAGCCCATGGCGGCCCACTTGTCCAAGACCGCGCCCTGCACGAGTCGGACCGGCGAACCGGCCAGAGCCGCTTTGTTGCCGAACATCTGGCGGCCGCCAGCGGTTCCGTCGGCCGTCGGATACCCCAGCGGGCCGGCCGGGCCGCCCAGCGATTCGTACCGGGAGAGAATGGCGCCGCGAACCACGTATCCAGTCGCGATGCCCTCCGGCACTGCGACTAAATAGGATGCGCCGGTCGAGACGTCCTGAAAGTCCTGCACGTAGCCGGGACCCAGGCGCCGCACCGGCCCGCTGGTGGGGATGCGAACCTGAAGCCTGTTGCGATTGATGGCATCCGTGATGGCTTGAGAGATGGCCGCAGTCGGAGCGCCCTCGCCGGCCTGGCAGCACGGCGCGCTGACGTACACCGTGATTGGTGTGGCGCTCTTGCCTTCGCTCACCGCCGTAATGACGGCGGTCCCACCGCCAACCGCCCGGATGGTGCCGGCCGGACCGCTGGCGTCGACCACCGCCACCCGTCCGTTCGACGTGGTCCACGAGATGCTTCGATTGGTCAACTGCGTCCCGTTGGCCGCGAACAGCCGGGCCTGCACGGCGACGCTCTCTCCCAACTTCATCCGCACCGCGCCGCTCACACCGGAGATGTTGATCTCAGATACGGGCAGCAGCAGCGAGGCCGAGCCCCCCTGCGTGTATTCGACCGTTCCGCCCTCAAAGGCCTGCCGGTAGCTGCCGCTGGGCGTCACCTGGGCCTCGGCGACCGGCAATCCGAGAAACTGGGAAGGGCCGCCACTGGCCACGTAGAGGTCGAAAACCGGCTGCCGCACGGTGACCACCCGGCCGCTGAGAATCCCGCTGGTCATATTCACGATGGCGCCGTTGCGATACTGCTGCCAGGTCGCCGCCGTTCCGCTCACCAGCGAGGTGACTGCCACCTCGGCCGTCACTGCGGAACCCAGGCCCGACAACCCGCCGGCCGTGTTCCAGACCGTGTAATACGGCTCCCGCAGAATGAAGTTCTGCCCGGCTACCGCCCCCAGGCTCTTGCTGTGGACGAACAAAACGTACTTCTTGTCGAAGAACTGATAGAGGCAGGTGATTTCGCCCACCGGGGCACAGGCCCCCGTGTCCATCGTCGGGTAGCCGGTTGTGTTCAGGTTGGCCGGCGCAGTCGCCGAGGTGCCGTTGGCGCTGGCCAGGTAGGTCCACATCGTGGACTTCACCTGGTAGACATCGCCCCCGGTGATGGTCCCGTCCGGGGCCACCGTAAAGGAGGCGTTGGCGTCGGCCTTGATCAGCGCCAGCCGGACGTTGGCGGTCTTGGCGGCGTCCTGAAAGAGCTGGATCAGGCCGGTTGTGCCGAGCTTCTGGACATCGGCCGGGGGGGGGTAGGAAGTGAGGAGGTAGAACTGATTGCGGCCGTAGGCCGCGCTGAACCGCTGGGCGACAAAATCACTGGGCGAACCACTGCCCACATCCGGCGTGGTGGACTGGGCCGCAAGAGAACCGGAGAGGGCTAGTGCCAGCAGGGCGGCGGATCGGAATGCGCGCGACATCAGGGATCAGGGTCTATGGTAATTGAAACCCGCCCGGCGCGCAGGAAGTTGCGTGTCCCGCTGAGTAACGCGCCGGTCCGCCGCATCAGCGGATGATCTTCTGCAGCCGCCTCAGGCCGGTTAGCAGCTCGTCGCTCGCCTCCGACATCTCGTTGGTGTCGTAGATGACGCGCGGCGTCAGGAACACCACCATTTCGGTTCGCTCCTTGTTGAACGACTTGTTGCCGAAGGCGTAACCCAGAATCGGCAGGCGGTGCAGGAACGGTACGCCGCTGGTAGTCTCGCCGTTGGTCTCGCTGATGATGCCTCCGATGGCGATCATGTCGCCGTCCTGCACCGTCACCTGTGTCTGCACGCTGCGCTGGTTGAAGCTCGGCGATTGGATCCCCCCCACCGGCGGCGGCGCGGGCGAACTCACTTCCTGGTTGACGATCAGCGTCACTATGCCGCTCGGATTCACCCGGGCGGTGATGGCCAGTGTGACGCCCGTCCTGCGATTGGAGACGGTGTTGGCAAACAGGGAACTGCCGCCCTGCTGCACACCGGTAACCGCTTGGGCGGTCAGCGTGGGCACCTCCGTGCCGACGTTGATGGACGCCGCAATGCTGTCGGTGGCAATGATGCTCGGCGTGCTGATGATCTTCGTCTTGGTCGCCACTTCCTGGGTGCTCAACGCCGCCAGCAATTGCCGGCTCTGGCCGACCAGCATGCTGGCCGTAAGATTGAGCGCGGAACTCGCAAAACCGGCCGCGCCGTTCCGCGGGCTGCCGTCCAAGGGGGTCGCGATCCCCGAGTTCTTGTTGTTGATGTACCAGCTCAAGCCCCAGGAGAGCGCTCCGGTGAGTTTCACTTCGTAGATCTTGGCTTCAATCAGCACCTGGCGCGGCGGTACGTCGAGTTCCCTGAGCATCTTGATCACGCCGTCGTACTCCTCCGGCGTCGCCAGAATCAGCAAGGAGTTGTCCGACTGGTTCGGAACCACGCGAGGGCCCCGCATCCCGTAGCCATAACTCATCCCGCCCATCCCGAGGTAGGAGCCCGTCAGGTCACCGCCCATCCCCGTCATTCCCGCCTGGTTCGGTCCCGCCGCCGTACCGGCGGCGCCCGCTGGCTGGCCGGCCGCGGCTGAGCCGGGCTGGCCTGCTGCGCCGGCGCCATACATACCGGCCCCATACATGCCCGCACCGTACATCCCCGCGCCGTACATGCCGCCACCGTACATGCCCCCGCCGTACATGCCGCCGCCGTACATCCCTCCACCGTACATGCCGCCCATCCCTGGGTACCCGCCAAAACCGGGATACATCTGCATGTAGAGCATCATGATCGAGCCGGCCATGGCATCGGCGCGGCCGTACTTGACCCGGTAGACATAGGTGTCCGTCTTGCCGGCGACTGTTTTCACCTTGACGTCGAGCTTGGCGATCCATTCCTGAATCTGGTCAAAGACCCCCGGGTTCGGCGCCACGGCGATCAACGTGTTGATGCGGTCCACCGGCACGAACTTCACCGAGCTGAGCTCCTTGCTCAGCGACATGGACTTCAGCAACCCCTCGATCTCCTTGGCCAGATCACTGGGCTTGCTGTGCTGGACGTCGAACAGCTTGACCCGCTGCTTGGCCAGCACGTCGCTGTCGAACAGGGCGATCATCTCCATCGTGCGCTTCATGCTGCGCCGGCTGTCGAGCACCAGCAGCAGGTTGGCCGGACCGTACGACCAGGCCCTGCCCTGGGGCCCCAGAAAATCGCCGATCAGCTTGGAGAGCTCTTCCACGTTGGCGTACTTCAGGAAGATCATATTGAGAATGGGCCTGTCGTCCTCCGGGATGTTCTTGGCGTCGACTTCGGCCGGCAGCGGCATCCGCGCAATGTCGTTCAGTTGGACGATCCGGTAGACATCCCCGGTTTGGACCATCGCCGCGCCGTTGATGCGCAGCACGGTGTCCAGCAGAGAGCGGTAATCCAGGTCCTTGGCCGGACCGTAGGTATTCAGAGTGACGCCCCCGCCCACGCCCTTGTCCATGATGTAGTTGATCTTCAGTTGCCTGGCGAGAAAGTCCACGACTTCGGTCAGGTTCACGTTCTGCAGGTTGATGCCGCCCATGAGCGCCGTAGGCGGCGCTCCGGGCAGCGCCGGAGCCTGCTGCGTTCCAGCCTGGCCCGGCGCGGGTTGCGCCGGAGTCTGGGCGGCAGGTTCCTGCCCCTGCATGACCCGCGGACCGAATCCGGGCGGCACGACGGGTGGCGGAACAGGCGGCGGGGCCGGATGCTGCGCGGCGGCCAGCGAGGAGTGCATCAGCACCGCCACCAGGACCATCGAAATCTCGGATTTTCTCAACCGGGCGATGCGCATCATGGCACTCCTTTAACTACTGCTTGCCTGTCCCGGCGTTCTTCTGCTTTTCGTAGACGGCTCGCTCCTCTTCCGTCAGCTCGGATACCTTGCGGCTCCAGACGGACTTGCCGAAGGGCGAGGCCCGCTCAAACTTCGCCGTCTCTCCCTCGATGGCAACCAGGCTCACCCCCGGCGCTTCGCTCGCCTTCGCCGCCTGCTGGTAGGCAGCCTCATCCATCCGCATGTAGCCGAAGGGGGAGCGCGTGTAGTACCACACCTTGCCCGACGCATCCCGGGCCGTCCACACGCCTTCGCGCAGCTTCTGGGCGTTGGCTGGAAGCTCTGTCCGCGACGCTGTGGTGGCCCGCACTTTTACCGCCTGCGCCTTGCCCGGAGCCGGCTGCTGGGCCCGCGCGGCTTCCTGGGCCAGGGCCATGCCCGCCAGCGCCAGGACGATCGCAACACTCTTCATCACGTTTTTCATCTCAATCCCTTTCCTAGTGCACACGTTCCCAGCGGCAGCTCTTGCCGAATGGCGTCTCGGTCACCACTTTCCGGTAGCCGTCCATCACCACCCCGGCCGGAGACGAATCGCCCGGCTGGCAACCTTTGATCGAGGCGCCGATATCGGCCCCAGGCCGGGCCGCCCCTGCGCCGCCGACACCCGTCACCGTGGTGGGCGCGGCCGCCTGCGCCTGCGGCGCCGCATTCACAACGCCCACGCTCTGCATCGCCGGCATGCCGACCGGCGCACTGGCTCCGGCCGGTTGCTGCGCCGGCGTATTGTCCTTCATGTCCTCGTACCTGGCCGGGACCTTCTTGCCTTCCCACTCAAACGTCAGGCCGGAATTGGCGATGGCCACCAGCTTGAAGTCGCCCACCGATTCGCCCTCGACATAGCTCTTCTGCTTGCCCCCCGGTCCGGGCGACAGAATCACGCGCGGGCCGGCGCCGAAGTTCATCATGCCGTAGTAGCGCGGCAGGGCCGGCATCGGCTTTTGCGCCTCCACCTCGACGATCACAGTCGGGTTGCGGTCCTTGCTGAACGGCAGCTTGGCGGCCACTTCATAGTAGTTCGCCGCAGAAACCTGGCTGGGATGCGCTGGGAACACTACGTTCGGCGGAGGAGGAATGGGCGTCGTCTTGCTCAAAAACGTCTTTTGCCGGAGCGATGATTCCTGGTAGCCTGCCCACAGGCGCCAGCTCACCAGCCCGATCAGCGCCAGCAGCAGCAGGTTCAGAAGCAGAAGGTTCCGTCTCATGCTCAGAAACCTCCCTTCTTTGCCGGCGGCGCCAGCCTGCGCGGCGCCACGCCGGCGATGGTCAGCCGCGCCGGGACCAGTTTCTGTCTGCCTGTCACCTGGCTTAATTGGAGGTCATGCACGGCGATCAGCTCGGGCTGGTTGCCGAGGTCGGCCAGCAGGTTGATGATCTGATCGATGCCTGACTCCATCGTCACCGTCATCACCACCTCGGCGTAGGCGTCGCCGAATGCTCGCGGCGCTCCGAACTCAGCGCTCTTCAACACCACCGCCGGGTTCTGGTTGGATGCCACCCGCCGCACGATCTGCAAGACCTGGGCTTGCGCCTGCGCCACCGTTTCGGCCTGAATCATGCCCTTCTCGCGCCGCGCAAGTTCCTGGTTGATCTTGTCGAGAACCTCCCGGCGGCCCGGCGCCGCGGCAGCCAGGCCGCGCAACTTGGTGAGCCGCTTCTCAGCGGCGGGGACGGACTGCGCCACGCCCACCACGCTTTCGCCTTTCCCCGGCCAATATATGACGGCGGCGATGATGGCGCCCAAAGCGACGACCACGGCCAGCCACCGCAGCGCCCGCCTGTCGCGCTCGGAAAGCCGGCTCACTTGGGACCTCCCTCGCGCGCCGCGCGAATGCGGAACATCTCGCCGGAGCCCGTGCGCGCCAGCGGCATGGTGAATTCGGAGGAGGTGAAGTGAGGCGAAGCGTCGAGCTTTTTCACCAGGCCGTCGGCCTGCTCGACTTCGCCACCGATGGTGACGAATTTCGGATCGATCTGCAGCGTGGTGATCCACGCCGGCGGAGGAAGCATCTGCGTCACCTCCAGCAGCACGTCCAGGTGCGCCTTGGTGTGACGCCGGTAGCCCTCAAGCTGCTCGATGCACAAACTGGAGGCGGCAATCTGCTTGTCCAGACTCTCCATCTGCCGGGCCACGGGCTCCAGACGGTGGATCTCGGCGTTCAGTTGCTCGGTGTAGCGCCGGTCCAGGGCCGCGTCACGAACCAGCCAGGCGCTGGCCAGCAGCGCCAGAATCACGCCAAGCACGATGCTCGGGATGAACGCGGCGCGAGAAGAGACCGTGCGCAGCTCCGGGGCCAGCAGGTTCACCGGCTGCCCCAGGCTGGGGCACGCCCCGGCCAGAGCCGCCGCCCAGGGCAGCGCCGCCCGGGACCGGCCGGCGCCGGAAGAATCGAATGCGCCGGGCGCCGACTCCCAGGCCGGCAGCAGCTCGCCCAGATCCGCCGCTGTCGCTTCCACACCGGCCCGGAGTTCCGATGCGGCCATGGCCACGGCGCGCTCCAGCGGCATGTCGAACTCGGCCGAAAAGAGCGGGTGCGAGGGGCTCTCGCCGTAGATCTCCACCGGGCCCCGCGCCTGTTCGTCCCACTCGCGCGAGTTCAGGCCCGCCACGGCCAGAACGCCCTCGCTCGGGGGCGCGATGTACAGCCGGCTGGATGTAAATACGGCGCCGCCGGAGAAGGTGATGCCGGCAAGCTGGATGCCTGCCTCGGCAAACAGCGCCGTGTAGAAGTCGATGTGCCGCCGCTCCGCGATGGCGACCGTGAATGCGTCGCTGCGCCCGGCCCGCTGGTAGTCGAAGACCACCTCGTCCTCGGAAAACGGATGCAGCGTCTCAAGCTGAAACCGGATGGCCGACGCGCAATCGGCGTCCGTCACCCCGGGCAGCCGTACCTGCCGGACGATGACCTCGCGCCGCGGAAGAACCGCCAGCGCCGCCACGTGGGCCGCGGAGTTGGCCTTCAGGAACGCGCTGTACTCGGCGCCCCATTCGCCCGCCGGGCGCGTCCGGAACGCCTCGATGCGCAGAGTCGCGGCGATTCTGGCGCCGCCGGGGCGGACCCGCGCCAAACACACCTGCAAATCATGCTCGCCGATCACGATTCCCGAGCCGGTGCCGAATCGCAGGAGCTTTCGGAGAATGGGCGAACTCACTCCGGCCATACGTTGAACAGTTCCCTTCCGGCGGCATTGTCGTGCCAGGCCAGGATGCGGTAACCGCCGGGCTGGCTCATGGGCAGCAACTGCACCGTCAGCGCCACGCTCCGGCGCAGATCGGAAAGCCGGCCATCCTGCCGCCTGAGCCGGGCCGTCGCCCGCAGAGTGTAAGTCAGTTCCGTTCCCCCAATGCCGAACCTGCCGGCCGCCGGCCCCAGCAGCGCGCTGGCCTCGCCCCGCTGCACGGGCGGAATCGGGCTCCGGCTGCGCAGATTCACCAGCGCCTCCACGCCCTGGGGCGGCGCGCCAAGCGCCAGCATCACCGCCGGATCGGTCGTGTTGATGTCCAGCGGAGAATTCCCGGCGCTCCACACCGTCAGGCAGTCGCGCAGCCCGGAACGCGGCATCAGCGCGCCCTCGGCCGTGCGCGTGTAGCCGCCGTGGAAAAGTTCGGGTGTGATGCCAGCGACCGACATAAGCTCTTCAATCTGTTCTAATGACGCATGCGGCGCGCGGAAAGACGGCGTGCGGCTCAAATAGATGCTGTCGAGCTGCCCCCCGCCCTGGCCCCGCCAGTGCAGAATCGCCCCGCTCACTTGGCCCGCCTCCTCTGGAGGCAAACCCAGCGCGATCAATAGCCTGAAGATCTCCTCCGGCGACGCGCGGTTCACGCTCAATCGCGACGACTCCGGAATCACTTCCACCATCGCCACCCCGCCCGGGAAGTTGAAGACCAGCAGCGGGACGCCCGGCTCCCAGAACTGAGGCCGCCCGCCTTCGGCGCGCGCCCCGGGGCCATAGGTCATATAGTTCAGCGCCCGGTCGGCCGCCCCGCACGCCAGGTAATAGGCCCGCAGTCCCTCCATCGAGGTCTCCGCGCGGCCCATCTCGGTGCGCACTTTGAGCGCCACCGAAAACGCGATGGCCGACAGCGCCGCCGACAGCCACAGCACCATCAACAGCGCGCCGCCGCGCCGCCTAGTAGAGCGCATACGGCTCCTTCGGCTGCCTGTCCGGGCGGATGAGCCCGGTGAACGTCATCGGCGGGATGCGCGTCAGGTCCGCCTCCACCGGGGCCATTTCGATGCGGATCGCCCTGGGCCAGCGGTCGGCCCGCCGCCACAGCGGAAGCCAGCGCTCCGGTTCAGGCTCGACCGACTCCAGGTAGACAAACCGGCAGTACCGCAGCTTATCCGCCAGGACAAAGCTCTGGGGACTGGGCCGCGGCGGAGCGAAGCGAGGCGTCTCGGCGCCGGTCTCGGGGTCGGGACCCGGCGCGCACAGAAAGCCGGCCCCGGCCGGACCGGTGTAAGGGATCTCGTTCACCACTAGCCGCACGCCCTGGCTCTCCGCCGCCGGAATGACGAACAATTCCACGATCTGCGGCATGCCCCGCGATGCGCCCTGCAGCGAGTAGCGCGTCACGAACCGCATCACGCCCGGCGTCCCCTGGAAGAACGGCGACAGCGCCTCGCCCCCGCCCATTGGGGATGAGCCGCAGCGCGCCAGCACCGGCAGGAATCCGGCCACCTGCTGCTCCAGCACGCGCTGCGCCGTGGAGGACCGGCGATTGGCCCCCAGCCTTCGTGACGACGCGTCCATGGCCGTCAAGCCGGCGCGGATGGCGAAGAGCATGCCCACCGAGAGCAGGCTGACCAGCGTCACCGCGATCAGTACCTCGATCAGCGTCATCCCGAGATCGAACCGGCGCTTCATTCGTGGCTCCTCATCCCGGCCCCGGGAACCGCCGGCTGGAAGAACGCCGCCTCGTCCGGCAGCAAACGCGTTCCGCGGAACGCCTCCACCGTGACGCTCCGCGCCTGCTGCCCGCTCTTCCACCACACCTCCATGACGATTCGCTCCAGCACGCGCGATCCGGGCGGGGGCGCCTGGCCCGGCGGCGCCATGCTCTCAAATGGCAGCACCTTCGCCCGCCAGCCGGCCTCCATGCCGCCCGCGAGCTCCGGAGCGAATGGTCCGGAGAGCGGCATCCCTTTCGGCAGCACGCGCATCGCCAGCAGTTCGTCCATCTGCCGCCGCGCCAGCACCGCCGCCCGCTCGGTCTCGGTCAGCCGCGAAGCGTTCGCCAGGGACGTGCGCAACGCCCCCAGCAGCCCGGTCACGGCGATGGCCATCAACAGAGTCGCCACCATGACTTCGAGCAGGGTGAACCCCCGCTCTCCGCTCGCTCTCAAGGTCGGCCGGCGCTTCATTCGCTACTAGAGACGCTGTCAGAGGGGATTTCGACGATCGGCACACCGGAAAGCGGGTCGATTCGGATCAGGCGGCGCTGGCCCCTGCGATTCAGAATCTCGATGCCGATCGCCGGGAACGCCCCGCCCGGCTGCAGCAGCACGGAGCGCATCTCCGGCGCCGCGCCCATCGGCTCCGGATAGACGTGCAGCACGCTGATGCCTTCGCCCAGCACGAGTTCCCTCTGGAATCCGGGCCGGAGCGCCGTGGCCTGGAATCGCCCCTCCGCGCGGTGAATCACCAACTCCACCGGCTCCTCGGTCCGCTCCACCCGGGCGATTGCCTGCGCCAGGAACGTCGCCACCGAATCGCCCGCCGAGCGGAGGCGGATGGAATCGAGCCCCGACGTCACGCTGGGGAAGGTCAGCCCGGCCATCAGGGCGACGATCGTCACCACGATCATCATCTCCAGGATCGTGACCCCGCGCCGGGGTCCTGCGCGCCGTGCCGTCGCCATAGGCCGGCCTACTGCGACTTCCAACTGACGATGTCGGCGGCGATGCCCTCGCCGCCCGCCTGTCCGTCCGCGCCCAGACACACGATCTCCGGTTCATCCGCGTTGATCTCGCCCGGATACTTGTAGAGGTACGGCCGTCCCCAGGGATCCACGGGAATGTCCTGCGGCAGGTAGGGCCCTTGCCACTGGTTCACGTTCTGCGGCCTGGTCCGCAGCGCTTGCAGTCCCTGCTCGGTGCTCGGGTAGACGCCGGTATCCAGCTTGTAGGCGCCCAGCGCCGTCATGAAGGAGTTGACCTGAGCCCTGGCGGCGGTCACGCGCGCCGAGTCGCTCTTGCTCAGCAGCTTTGGCGCCACCAGGGCGGCGAACAGCGCGATGATGGTCAGCACCACCAGCATCTCGATCAGCGTGATGCCGCGGCGGCGGCGGTTTCTTTCGGATTGGATTCGTTTCATGCGAGTGGTCCCTGTCTCATGTAGGGGACATACTTCAGTGTATCCCCGCCCCAGCCAAATTCGGTGTGGGGGACACACTAAAGTGTGTCCCCCAGTTACTTTGATCATTACATCGCCATTTCGTTGATGCCGCTGATGGCCAGCAGCATGCTCAGAATCAGGGCGCCCACGGCCACGCCCATGATCAGGATGATCAGCGGTTCAAACAGCGCCGTGAAGCGCTTGATCGCCGCCTTGGTGTCGTTGTCGTAGATCTCCGCCGCCCGCAGGAACATCGAGTCCAGGCGGCCGGTCTCCTCGCCGATGGCCAGCAGGTGCGCCACCAGCGGCGGAAACATCCCCGTTGCGGCCAGCGGCTGCGAAAGCCCCTCTCCGCGCTTCACCCCCTGCGACACCAGCTCCAGCGAGTCCGACATGCGCCGGTTCGTCATGATGCCGCGCGAAATGCCCAGGCCCTGCACCAGCGGCACCCCGTTGGCGATCAGCGTCCCCATGGCGCGCGTGAACTGCGCCGTCTGCGACTTGCGCAGCGCGTCGCCCAGCAGCGGCAGCTTCAGCCGGAACCCGTCCCACCAGTAGCGCCCGCCCGCCGTTCGCGTGTACACCCGGAATGCCGCCAGCGCCGCGGCCAGGCCCAGCAGCCCCCACAGCCCGTAGGCGCGCACGAAACTGCTCACATCCAGCAGCGCCTGTGTGATCGCCGGCACGCGCATGTTGGACGCCGAAAAGGCCTGTGCAAAGCGCGGCACCACGAAGTACAGCAACACGAAGATGGAGCTGAATCCCACCACCGTCAGCAACGACGGGTAGACCATCGAGCTGATGATGTAGCCGCGCAGCTCGTCGCGCGTCTTCTCGTATTCGCTCAGCCGGTCGAAGATCGGCGACAGCGAGCCAGACGCCTCTCCGGCCCGCACCATGTTGACATAGATCTCGGGGAAGTAGTCCGGCTTGGTGGCCAGCGAGTCGGCCAGCGACTTGCCGCCCTTCAGCGTCCGCAGGATGTCGGAGACCAGCGCGCGGAATTCGGCGCGCTCGCTCAGTTCGCTGGTGATCGAAAGCGCGCGGTCCAGCGGCACCCCGGCGTTGAGCAGCGTCGACAGCTCCTGTGTGAAGAACAGCACGTCGCGCCGCCGCCCGAAGCGAATCTGCGGGAGCTTGATCTCCCCGCGCCCCTGCGGCGTCTGGCCGACGTAGAGCGGGATCAGGCCCTGACGCCTCAGCTCCTGCGCCACCCGCTTCTCGTCCCCGGCCGCCAGTGTGCCCGTGCGCAACTTGCCGTCGCCGGAGACTGCCCTGAAGTGGTACGAAGTCATGGCGGCGCCTAAAACTCCTGCGTCACGCGCATTACTTCTTCAGCCGTGGTGACGCCCTGCGCGACCTTGAGCCAGCCGTCTTCCCTGAGGTTGCGCATGCCGTTCTGCCGCGCCGCGTGCGTCAGCTCCGCCGCGTCGGCGTTGGCCATGATCAGCTTGCGTATCTGGTCGTTCATCTCCATCAGCTCGAAGATGCCCACGCGGCCCGTGTGGCCCGAACCGAAGCACCGTTCGCAACCCTCCCCGCGGAACGTCGGAATCGTATCGCCCGCCGGCGTCAGCCGGTCGCCGGCCGGCCGCTTGCAGAATGGGCAGATCAGCCGGACGAGCCGTTGCGCCAGCACCGCCACCACCGACGAACAGATCAGGTAGTTCTCCACCCCCATGTCGGTCAGCCGCGTGATGGCGCTCGGCGCGTCGTTGGTGTGCAGCGTGGAATAGACGAAGTGGCCGGTCAGCGCCGAGCGGATGGCCACGTCGGCCGTCTCCCGGTCGCGGATCTCGCCCACCATGATCACGTCCGGATCCTGGCGCACGATGTGCCGCAGCCCGGTGGCGAACGTCAGCCCGATCTGCGTGTTGACGTGGATCTGGTTGATGCCGTCCATCTGGTACTCCACCGGATCCTCGATCGTGATGATCTTCTTGTCGCTCTGGTTGATCCGCTTCAGCGCCGAGTACAGCGTGGTCGACTTGCCGCTGCCCGTCGGCCCGGTCACCAGGAAGATGCCGTGCGGCAGAGCGGTGAAGTGCTCCATCCTGCGCAGCATGTGATCGTCGAAGCCCAGGTTCCGCAGGTCGTAGAAATCCCCCGCGCTACGGTCCAGCAGGCGCATCACCACGCTCTCGCCGTACAAGGTCGGCAGCGTCGAGACGCGCAGATCCACCTCGCGCCCCAGCGTCTTGATCTTGATGCGCCCGTCCTGCGGCAGCCGCCGCTCGGCGATGTTCAGCTTCGCCATCAGCTTCAGCCGGCTGATCACCGCCGCCTTCAACTCGCGCGCCGGCGGCTCCTGCTCGTGCAGCACGCCGTCGATCCGGAAGCGGACCCTGAACTCCTTCTCGAACGGCTCGATGTGAATGTCGCTCGAACGCTTCTCCACCGCCTGGCCGATCATGGCGTTCACCAGCCGGATCACCGGCGCCTCGCTGGCCATGTCGCGCAGGTGTTCGAGGTCGGCGGCGTTTTCCTCGCCGTCGCCGGCCAATCCTCCTTCCGGCCTCTCCTCCTCCTCGAAATAGCGGTCCAGGGCATCAACCACCTCGGCCTCGACGGCGATCTCCGGCGTTGCCCGCAAGCCGGTGGCCGCGCGGACCGACGAGAGCGTCTCGAAATCCAGCGGGTCGGCCATCGCCAGCACCAGCACGCCGTCGTCCAGCCGCAGCGGGAAGGCCCGCGCCTGCCTCAGGAAGCGCGCCGACAGCCGCTCGGTCTCCGGCAGCACCACGGGCGGCCCTTCGATCTTCGCCACCGGAATCGCCAGTTGCTCGGAGAGCGCCGAGACGATGTCCCGCTGCGCGGCGAATCCCAGGTCCACCAGGATGCGCCCAAGTTTATCCCCGCGCTCGGACTGCATCTCCAGCGCCCGCTCCAGGTCCTCCGGACTCAACTGGCCGCGCTCGATCAGAATCTCGCCCAGACGCATGGCTACTCTTCCCGCACCTGAATGATGCTGCCCAGTGCGGTGCGCGGCTGGCGGTTGGCCGCCACTTCCATCAGCGCGCGGCGCTGCGCCTGCATCATGATCACGCGCGGCATGCCCGCCGGATCCTCCCAGGCGTTGTAGTAAAGCGACACCCCCAGCACCAGGCGCTCCTCCGCCGGCAGCCGGTCCATCGATGCCGACGAAGCCACCAGCATCTCCCTCATCAGGTTTTTCAACTCCGGAATGCGCTTCAGCTTGGCCGCCCGAACCCGCGCGATGTCGTCCTTGCTCAGCGTGGGCCGGAACGGCGAAACCCCCGGCGTCTGCACCAGGTTCACCTCGGCCGTAAACACCGCGCCGTAGCCTTGCAGGTACAGGCCCCGCGTCAGTCCCAGCAGCTCAATCGGCGTGTCGATGCTGAAACTCTGCAGCCGCTGGTCGAAGCTCTTTTCCATCGCCGCCACTTCCGCGCGCGAGGGCGCCGGCCGCTGCGCCGGCAGCGGAGCCAGCGCCAGCAGGGAGATCACAATCAGCGTTCGCATCAGTCGCCTCCGTAACGCGCCGCGGTCAGATACACGTTGCTGACGCGCTTGTCCAGCAGCGTGAACGCGCTCTTCACGTCCCTCAGGTCCGCTTCGCGCTGCTCGCCGGCCCGCTTTTCAAACTCCTGGATGCGCGCCGCCAGGTCGTTCATCGCCGGCTTCAACTGGGCCTGCAACTTCTGCTCCACGGTCGAACTCAGGCGCTTGTCGACCTCAGCCTGAACCTGCGCCTCCACCTGAGCCGCACCCTGCGGCGCTCCCTGCGGCGCGCCCGCGCCGCCGCGCGTCGCCACCCCGTGCGCCAGGATCGCCACCGACAGCATCGCCGCCGAGGCAAACCCCAGCCGCGGCGCCGAACTCCAGAACCTCTGCCACCACGACGGCTCGAATACCGGGTCGGAGACGAACGAGATCCGCCGTGGGATCTCCCGCGCCGGCAGCCGGCGCATCGCCGTCAGTGTCAGCCTCAGACTCTCCGTCTCTTCGCGGCAGGCGGCGCAGGAGGCCAGATGCTCCTCCATGCGCCGCCTCTCGGGAGCCGGCGCCTCGTCCAGGACGAAACCCTTCCAGTCGAACTCGGGACAAGTCATAGCCTGTTCCTCCCCAGCTTTCTCATTCCACGCCCGGCGCCCGGTCTCTCACCACCGGCGCCAGAATCTCTTTCAGCAACTCCAGCCCCGTGTACACACGCGACTTGATGGTCGACGCCGGGCAGTCCAGAATCGCTGCAATCTCATCGAACTTGAACCCTTCGTACACCTTCAAAACCACTGCCTCCCGCTGCTCCGGCGAAATCCGCTTCAAGGCCGATTCCACCGCCAGCGTCACCTCCACCGGCGCCATCCTCGCGCCCACCGCCCCACCCACGCCCATGTCCCGGAGCTCGTCCTCCGGCCTCTGCCGGCGCAGATGGCTCATCGCCTCGTTGTGCGCGATCCGGTACAGCCACGGCCCAAACCTGCCTGCGTCGTCCAGCCTCCCAAGGTGCTGATACGCCTTGAGAAAAACGTCCTGGCTCAGGTCCAGCGCATCCTCCGCGTTGCCGGTCAGACGCAGCAGGTAGTTGTACATCTTCGTCTCCCAGCGGGAAACGAGCGCATTGTAGGCGTCTACTTGACCCTTGCGGGCCCGCAGCACCAGGTCGCGGTCTTCAACCTCTCGGAATATCAACTCCAGGTCTCCCTGGCCATTGTTCCTGATCCTTCCGTCTGTGTCCAAGACGATTTCCACTGGGAAAAAGACGAAGCGCCCCGAACTCCTTTCCGCCTTCGTTACCATAGGGACTTGAAGGAGCCGTCCTGAGCACTCCCTATCCGGACTCCGTCCGCTTCCTGTACGCCCTCGGCAACGAGTACAAGACAATCAAGTTCGGGCTCGATCGCATCCGGACTCTGCTCGACGCGCTCGGACGGCCTCAGGACGCCTGCCGCGTCATCCACGTCGCCGGCACCAACGGCAAGGGTTCCACCTGCGCCATGCTCGAAAGCGTCCTCCGCCACGCCGGCGTCCGCACCGGCCTCTACACCTCCCCGCACCTTGTCGAGCCCACCGAGCGCGTGCGAATCGACGGCCGTCCCGTCTCCCCGGAGCAGTTTGCGGATGCCTTCTCCCACGTGCATGGCACGGCCGGACGGCTTCTCTCGGCCGGCGCCATCGACATGCACCCCACTTACTTTGAGACCGTCACGGCCATGGCCTTCGTCCTGTTTCGCGACCTCGGCGCTCAAACCGTCGTGCTCGAAACCGGCATGGGCGGCCGCCTCGACGCCACCAACGTCGTCGACCCTCTCCTCAGCGTCATCACCCCCATCGACTTCGATCACGAGAAGTTCCTCGGCGACACCATCCCCCAGATCGCCCGCGAAAAGGCTGGCATCATCCAGCCCGGCCGGCCCGCCGTCACCTCGCGCCAGCACCCCGCGGCCCTGCGCGTCCTTGAGGAGCGTGCCGCCGAAACCGGCTCTCCGCTGCTCAGCGCCGCCGCCTGGCGCGTCGACCACCTCGAACTTCACCCCTACGGCAGCCGCTTCCACGCCGCCGGTCCCGGCGCCGCAGTCGAAGTCTCCTGCCCGCTGATTGGCGCGCACCAGGTCGAAAACGCCCTCACCGCCATCGCCGCCCTCAGCCATCTCGGGATCGCACCCCATCAGATCGCCGCTGGCATCGCCGCCACCGGGTGGCCCGGCCGGCTGGAGCGTGTCAGTTCCGAGCCCGACGTGTTCCTCGACGGCGCCCACAATCCGGCCGGCGCCCGCGCCCTGGCCGGATACATCCGCCACTTCCACCACGGCCGCCGCGTCTGGATGGTCTTCGGCGCCATGCGCGACAAGAACCTCGCCACCATCGGCCCCGTGCTGTTTCCTCTCGCCTCGGAGCTGATCTTCACCACGCCCGCCCAGTCCCGCGCCTTCCTCGCCTCGGAAATCCGCGACATCTCCGGCGAAACCCGCGCCCACGTCACCGCCCATACCGGCGAGGCGCTCGCACTCGTCCGCCAGGCCCGGCCCGGCGACGCCGTTTTCATCACTGGCTCGCTCTACCTGGTGGGCGAGGCTCGCTCGCTTCTCATGGGATAATCGGGAGTCAATCCGCCGATGCCGGTCAGCTATCTCATCGGAGTCCTCGTTCGAGCTCCCCTCATCATCCTCTCCACCGCCCTCATGGGCAGCATCAGCCTCGTGGTCGCCTTCTGGGACAGCGACGGCCGCCAGCAGCTTGCCGTCGCCCGCGTCTGGGCGCGCATGTTGCTTCTGTGCGCCGGCGCCCGGGTGAAGGTGGTCGGCCTCGAGAAGGTCGACCCGCACGCCAGCTACGTCGTCTGCCCCAATCACGTCAGCTACTTCGACACGCCCGTCCTGCTCTCCTACATCCCCGCGAACTTCCGCTTCCTGGCCAAACAGGAGCTCTTCGCCATTCCCTTCATCGGCGGCCACCTGCGGCGCGCCGGCAACATCAGCGTGCCCCTGGAAGACCCGCGCGCCGCGCTCCGCGTCCTCAGCGCCGCCGGCAAAGCCATGCGCGAGCGCGGACTCTCCATGCTTGTCTTCCCCGAGGGCGGCCGTTCGGAATCCGGCGAACTGGAGGAGTTCAAGGACGGCGCCGCTTACCTGGCCATCAAGGGCGGCGTGCCCATCCTGCCCGTCGCCATCATCGGCGTCCGCAACGTACTGCCCATGCACTCCCACCACGTTCGCCCCGGCCGGGTCACCCTGCGCATCGGCGACCCCATCCCCACCGTGGGGCTCCATAGCTCCAACCGCGCTGAGGTCACCCGCCGCATCTTCGACACCATCTCCCGCCTCCGCCTCGAAGGCCTCTGACCCAGGGCGTACACTATGTTCTTATGCGTCTCCGGGCACTGCTCCTCTCCTGCTCATTCGCCGCCTCCGCCGAAACCGCCGCCGGTCTCCAGTGGAAGGCCCCCTCCGGCTGGGTGAGCCAAGCCGCCCGTCCCATGCGCGCCGCCACCTACAGCGTGCCCGCCGCCGCCGGCGATGAGGAGAAGCCCGAATGCGCCGTTTACTTCTTCGGCGCCGGTCAGGGCGGCAGCGTGGAGGCCAACCTCGCTCGCTGGCAGAACCAGTTCCTCACCGCCGATGGCAAGCCCGCCAAACCCACCATCCGCAAGCGCACCATTCGAGGCCTCCCCGTCACCACCATCGAATCGGCCGGCCGGTACACCGGCGCAGCCGGCCCCGCCAAGGAGGGCAAGATCGTGAAGTCCGGCTACCGCCTCCTCGGCGCCATCGTCGAAGGACCCGGAGGCGCGGTCTTTATCAAGTTCGCCGCCTCTGCCGCCACCATCGAGGCCAACGCCGCAAAGTTCGAGGAGTTGCTCTCCTCCTTCGAACGCGAGGCCAACATGGCCGGCCTCCTTCCGCAATCGTTGGTGGGAGCCGCCCTGTGATCCCCCGCCTCCCCGCTTTGCTCTCTACCCTGGCCGCCCTCTGCGCCGCCCAGACCTCCGCTCCGTCCGCCGCCCCCTCAATGGACGTCCGCGAGTACGAGCCCAAGTCCTCCCTCGTCGTCCCCCAGCACCCGCTTACTCGCGCGAAATACCCCTTCATCGACGTCCACAACCATCCCCGTTTCCCCATGCCGCCCGAGCAGGCGAAAAAGACTCTGGCCGGCATGGACGCCCTCAATCTGCAGGTCATGGGCAGCCTCTTCGTCCGCGGCGGCAACGGCGACCGGCTGAAGTCCGCCGTCGACAGCGCCGCCCAACTCGCCCCCGGACGCTTTTTCTTCTTCGCCAGCCCCGACTATTCCAACATCGACGATCCCGGTTACCCGCAGCGCGCCGCCGCCCAACTCGAACAGGACATCAAGCTCGGCGCGCGCGGCCTCAAGGTCTGGAAGGACCTCGGCCTCAACCTCAAGGATTCCAAGGGCGCCCGCATCCCCATCGACGACCCGCGCTTTAACCCGCTCTGGGAGATGTGCGCCAGGCTCAAAGTCCCGGTCTTCATCCACACCGCCGATCCCAAACAGTTCTGGGAGCCCATCGACAAGTACAACGAGCGCTGGCTCGAACTCCAGGAGATGCCCGGCCGCCGCCGCGACGAAGGCGCCAATCCGCCCTGGGAACAGGTCATCACCGAACAGCACAACGTCTTCCGCCGCCACCCCGGCGCCATCTTCATCGACGCCCACCTCGGCTGGCTCGGCGGCGACCTCGCCCGCCTCGGCAAGCTCATGGACGAATGCCCCAACGTCTACACTGAAATCGGCGCCGTCCTGGCCGAGCTCGGCCGCCAGCCCCGCTTCGCCCGCCAGTGGTTCATCCGCTATCAGGACCGCGTCGTCTTCGGCAAGGACACCTGGGCGCCGGCCGAATACCACACCTATTTCCGGGTGCTCGAAACCGCCGACGACTACTTCCCCTACTACCGCCGCCGCCACGCCTTCTGGGCCATGTACGGCCTCGACCTGCCCGACGAGGTCCTCAAAAAGCTCTACTACAAGAACGCGCTGCGCATCATTCCCGGCATTGACCCCAGGCCGTTTCCGAAGTAGTCTTCATCAGTACCCTGGAGGGCAACAATGAGATTCCTGCCTGTCGTTCTTTTTGCGGCCGTTCTGGCCGGCTGCGGCGATGCTCCCAAGACCGAGAACGCCGCCGCTGACCTCAAACCCCATATGCAGAAGGTCTACGCCGCTTGGTCCACTCTCGACGCCGCCAAACCCGCCCCCTTTTATGCCAAGGATGCCGGTTTGGTCTTCTTCGACCTCGCCCCCTTCAGCTATAAGGGTTGGAGCGCTTACGAAGAGGGCTTCAGGAAGGCCGCCGCCGAGTGGAAGGCCATCAAGATCGAGCTCGGCCCCGACTTCCAGGCATCAAGGCGGGGTGACGTCGCCTGGGTGATCTACACCCTCAATTTCGACATCGCGCCCAAGTCAGGCGAGCACATGAAAGGCTCGGCCCGCGGCACCGACGTCCTGGAAAAACGCGGCGACAACTGGCTCATCGTCCACGAGCACGTCTCCGTCCCCATGATGGAACCCGAGAAGAAGGCGCCGCCCAAGCCCGCCGCCAAGCCGAAGACCGCCAAGAAGTCTCGCCGGAAATAGGCCGCGCGCTCCATCAAAAGGTGGCCCCGCGTGCCGGCCGAGACCCGCTTGGCCGCCTCGCCGATCACCTCGACGTTCCGGATCACTGCATCCTGCGTCTCTTCCGGCACCATAAACGCATCTCTGCCCCTCCCGATGAAGCGGCTGATTCGATGGCAGCGCTCCAGCATGTGGTGAAGGTAAAGGCGATCATCCTTCACAGGGGCATCGCCTCCCGGAGGATCCTGTCCCGCACGTACCAGTGCGGCGCCTGCTCGGTCCCGATATGGACTCTGACTCCCAGGAGTTCCTGGAGATCCTGGGCCAACCCGGCATGCTCCATCAGACTCCGGCCGGGGCCCCACGTCACCAGCAGGTCGAGGTCGCTGTTCTCATTGGCTTCGCCGCGGGCTACCGAACCGAACACCCGCACGCTGTGCGCACCGTGGCGCTACGCCAACTGGAGGATCTCCTCCCTCTTCTTCGCGCGCAATGTGTCCAGAGTGACCACGACTCCATTGTGCGACAATTCCCGGCGCCGGTCACCTCCACACCAACAGGACCGGCTGCCGCCGGCCGGCGGGAATCCGATAAGATCCAAGTATGAAGCTACTCGTTACGCTGGAGCCCGACGAAACCGGCATGCTCGTAGCCGAGTGCCCGGCCATTCCCGGCTGCGTCTCCCAGGGACGAACGGAAGCCGAGGCCATGGCGAACATCCGCGAAGCGATCGACGGCGCCCTGGCGGCACGCGCCGCTCACGGAATGCCCCTCACCATCGAGGTCCGCGAAATCGAGGTCCCGGCGTAGATGGCGTCCTTGCCCTCGGTGTCGGGGGAAAGGGTCGTACGGGCGTTTCGGAAAGCCGGTTGGATCATAGACCGCCAGCACGGAAGCCACGTCATCCTGATCAAGCCCGGCCATCTGGCGAGTCTATCCGTACCTCAGCATCGGGAAGTGGCTCCAGGCACGCTGCGTGCGTTGATCCGCGCGTCCGGGATGTCGGTAGACCAGTTCGTCGGCCTGCTCTGATTCGTGAGGGATGGCGGCACAAACGGGATTCGAATGCCATACGCCGTTTCCGCCCTTCACGATCAGGATGCCGTGAGCAGCATCGCTCGCTCCACATCGGCGCGGGAGATTGCGGGATGGGTGAGCTTGTCAGCGGTTGGACGGCCGCAAGAGCACCAGCGTTGCCTGGCCGTCCTTCGCCCCCAGGATTCTAACCCGCCCATACGTTAGAACCTCGGATCCATCGGCGTCTTTCCTTTCGGCCTGAGGTTTGCCGTAGGCTTGTCGCACCTCGGCCATTGAGAGCAGCGGCTTGGCGAGAAAGATGAAAGCGCCAGAACCGGCGCACCCGCCGCTCTGGACTGAGAATGGCGATGATTCTAAGTTTGGCAAAAGCCGGGCATCGGAGATCATGCGAATAGTTGCGAGGTCCATATCCGGCGTTGCCTCGGGGAAACCGCATAGGTCTTTGCCCGTGTCCATTTCGCGTATGGCGGCCATCATGAAGCCGATCTCCGCTTGTGTTCGGCTGAAGTTGCCACCTTCCGACCCGGGCGGAAGCGCATCGAGCTTCTTCTTCACCTCGGCATGATTCGGTTCGAAGAGGAGTAGCAGGCTCCACGCGGCACTGGCCTGCCTGGGCTGACCGGCGGCCAACGCCTTGTCTCCGCGAGCGACCGCATCCGCCAGCGCCTTCGCACGAGGGTTGCCCGTTTGGCCGCACGCGGCCAGGCTAATTGTGAGAAGGACCATCAGAGTTTTCATAGAATCCAAATTATCCCCCCCTAGCATGTCAAGCGCCAATTGCGCTTCCGCAAATGAGGCGGGATGTAGGAAGCACGGCCGCCATTCCAGCACGGGTCCAAGTGGTTCCGCGGATCGACGCTCACGGGCGGAACAGCGCAACGCCCGCTTTCTTGGCGGCTCGAACGAGCTGAACGTCCAAGCTGGCCAGCGGAACCCGCTCCCGGATGGCCATATCCAAGTAGGCCGCATCGTAAACGGTCAGGCCGTACTCTTGAGCCAGCGCGAACACCTCGTCGTACGAGGCGGGTTCGCTCAGACGCACGTTCATCTCATTCATCGATGTCAGGAACTGCTCGCCGTCCGGTTTGCTGATTCGGCCACGGCGAATGCCCATCAAAACGCTATTCCGGATCTCGTACGCCCAGAGCCGGGGCGCGACGGCGTCGACGGCGGATGAGGACACGGCCTGAAGGACAGCCTTGGTGGAATCCGTCTGCTCGTCGGGAGGTCACCACGCCGGCGCCATCGACGCATCAATGACAATGGCCGCCATCAACGGCGTCCAAAGTTGATGTAGTCCCGCGAAGTCCAGCCTTCGGGATCGGGTTTGACGCGCCTCTGCATCTCCAGGATGCGCGCACCGGCTTCGGCCCACCGACGGCGCTTCTCGGTGTCGTCAGGGGGAACGCCGTTTGCGGCCTGATCATGTGCGTCCTGATCATGGAGAACCGCCTGCAGAAGGTAGGCGTCCAGGGAGAGCCCCTTTTTCTTGGCCTCTTCGGTAAGCCGGTCCACCACCTCGGAGGGCCAATCAAGCTGGAGGGTCACGGCGATTTCTCTCCCTCATCGTAGCAAGAGGCATCCTGCGAAGCATCGCACGAGCGCCCGCCGAGCCGGAGACTCAGTTTCCCCCCCGCCCGATGAACCCCGCCAGCCGCTCCATCGCCCGCTCCAGCACCGCCCGCTCCACCGCGTAGCACACCCGCACACATCCCTCGCCGCCCTCGCCGAACGCCACCCCCGGCGCCAGCCCCACGCCCGTCTCCCGCAGCAGCCGCTTGCAGAACTCAAACGAATCCTTGAGCCCCTCGATCCTCGGGAACAGGTAGAACGCCCCGTCGGCATCCGGCACGGTCACGCCCTGCATCCCCCGCAGCGCCCGCAGGCAGAAGTCCCGGTTGCCCCTGTACAGCCCCAGCATCTCCCGGATCGCCGCTTCACCGTGCTCCAGCGCGCTCTCCGCCGCCCGCTGCGCGAACGACGGCGCGCAGGAGATGATGAACTCGTTCAACTTCGCCGCCCGGTCAGCCAGGTCTCTCCGCGCCACCAGCCAGCCCACGCGCCAGCCCGTCATCGCGTAACTCTTGGAAAACGACTGCACCACCAGCACGCTGTCCTCTCTCGCGCACAGCTTCAGGATCGACCCCACCGGCTCGCCCAGCCCGCCCTCCTCCGGGTACCACAAACGTTCGTAGACCTCATCGGCCAGCAGCCACAACCCGTGCCGGCGCGCCACCTCCAGCAGCCGCGCTTGCTCGGCCACCGTAGCCACCCAGCCCAGCGGGTTCGACGGCGACGTGTACACCAGCAGCCGCGTGCGCGGCGTGATGGCCGCGTCCAAGGTGTCGAAGTCCACCTGGTACCGACCGCCCGCCAGCGCCAGCCGCACCATGCGCGTCTCCGCATTGCACATGCGCGGGATCGACATCTGGTTCTGCCAGGCCGGCGTCAGCACAATCGCCTCGTCTCCTGGATCCAGCACGCAGCGCATGCCCACCTGGAGCGCCTGCACCCCCGAACTCGTCACCACGATCTCCGAGCCCGCGTCCAGCGCCACCCCGTGCCGCTTGCCGTAATACCGCGCGATCGCCTCGCGCGTCGAGGGCAGCCCCGCGTTCTCCGTGTAGTACGTGTAGCCGTCCGCCATCGCCTTCTGCGCGGCTTCTTGGATGAAGGCCGGCGTCGGCAGGTTCGACTCGCCGAAGTACAGCCGGAACACCTCGCCCCGCATCGCCATGGCGATGTCGGCGATCTCGCGGATGCGCGAGTGCGGAACGGCCAACGCGGAGGGCGATACCCGTGCCATCGGCCCTTCCCTCAGCGGTCCGGCCGCGACGTCATCAGCTCTTCGATGTTCACCAGCTCCGTCGGGTAGCGCCCCGTGTAGCAGGCGTAGCAGTACTGGTCGCCTTCGTCGGCCACCGCCTGGCCCAGGTTCTCCAGCGACAGGTAGGCCAGCGTGTCGCAGCCGATGAATTCGCGGATCTCGTCGATCGACTGGTTGGCCGCGATCAACTCCCGCTTGGTCGGCGTGTCCACGCCGTAGAAGCACGGCGACATCGTCGGCGGGCAGGAGATGCGCACGTGCACCTCGCGCGCCCCGGCGTTGCGCACCATGCGCACGATCTTCTGCGACGTCGTCCCCCGCACCAGCGAATCGTCCACCAGCACCACGCTCTTGCCCTTCAGGATCTCGCGTACCGGGTTCAGCTTCAACCGCACCCCGAAGTCGCGGATGGCCTGGGACGGCTCGATGAACGTCCGGCCCACATAGTGGTTGCGGATCAGCCCGTGGCGGAACGGGATCTTGGAAGCGTGCGCATAACCCAGCGCCGCCGCCACGCCGGAGTCCGGTATCGGCACCACCACGTCGGCCTCCACCGGCAGCTCCTGCGACAGCAGCCGCCCCATCATCTCGCGCGACTGCTGCACCGAACGCCCGAACACCGTCGAGTCCGGCCGCGAAAAATAGACGTGCTCGAAGACGCACTGCGCCCGCTTCTGCGGCACCGTGTAAAACTCGCGCTGCAACCCGTCCGGACCGGCAATCACCATCTCGCCCGGCTCCACGTCGCCCACGTAATGCGCGTCGATCAGGTCGAAGGCGCACGTCTCGGACGCGAACACGTACGCCGGCCCGGTGCGCAGGTTCATGCGCCCGATCGCCAGCGGCCGGAAGCCGTGCGGGTCGCGCGCCACAATAATCCGGTCCTGCGACAGAAACACCAGCGAAAACGCCCCCTCGATCACCAGCAGCGCCTCTCTCAGCGCCGAGGCCAGCGTCTTCTGGCTGCTCCGCGCCACCAGGTGCAGAATCACCTCCGTGTCGCTCGTCGCCTGAAAGATCGATCCGTTGTCTTCCAGTTCCTTGCGCAACTCCGCCGCGTTGGTCAGGTTGCCGTTGTGCGCCACCGCGATCCGCCCCTTGTTGCACGCCACCGAAAACGGCTGCGCGTTCAGAATCGCCGTGTCCCCCGCCGTCGAATACCGCGTGTGGCCGATCGCCATGTTGCCCGGCAGGCTGTTCAGCACGCTCGCCGTGAAGATCTCCGCCACGTGGCCCATCGACTTGTGGCAGTGGACCTCCTTGCCGTCGCACGACGCG
>JACRBC010000026.1 GCA_016213245.1 Candidatus Solibacter usitatus
CTGCTCGTAGGAGGGGTAGGGGATGAACTGGCCGTCGACGACGGCGACGCGGAGGCCGGCCAGGACGTGTTCGAAGGGGATATCGGAGATGGCGAGGGCGGCGGCGGCGCCGGTGATGGCCATGGTGGCGGGGTCGGTGTCGGGCGCGGCCGAGAGCACCATGGAGATGACCTGGGTCTCGCAGCTATAGCCTTCGGGGAAGAGCGGGCGGATGGGCCGGTCGATGAGGCGCGAGGTGAGAATCTCGCGATCGCTGGGGCGGCCTTCGCGCTTGAGGTAACCGCCGGGGATGCGTCCGGCGGCGTAGGTGTACTCACGGTAGTCGACCGTGAGAGGGAAGAACGCCGCACCGACTTTCGGTTTGGAGTTGGAGCAGGCGCTGCAGAGCAGCACGGTATCGCCCGAGGTCACCATCACGGAGCCGTGGGCCTGTTTTGCGAGACGACCCGTTTCGAGGGTCAGCTTACGACCATCGAGGTCGATTTCAACGGAGTGTTTCATCTTTCTTCTCCAAGGGCCGCTGGCTCAATTGCCGGCAGGCCGGTTGCATTACATATGTCGAGTGGAAACTTGCGGAACGCGGAGGGCGGCGCGAGCCTGGAGGCCTGTGTCCGGGCGCGGGTATCCCCTGCGCCGGCGCTGATCCAAAGGGCTCGTACCATTTGAGGGTCCGCCAAAGCAGCCGCGCGCCCAGGGAAGGACGCGGCGGCCACAGGAGGGAAGCTGAAACTAGCGGCGAAGTCCGAGGCTCAAGATCAGGCTCTTGTAGCGCTCCGGACCGCGGCTTTTCAGGTAATCCAACAGACGGCGGCGGCGCGCAACCATGATGAGCAGGCCGCGACGGCTGTGGTGGTCCTTCTTGTGGATTTTGAAGTGCTCGGTGAGCAGCAGGATGTTCTGGCTCAGCAACGCGATCTGAACTTCCGGCGACCCCGTATCGGTCTTGTGGACGCGATACTTGGTGATCGTTTTGATTTTGGCTTCAGCCACAAGTGCCATTATTGAAAGCACACTCCTCGTCTTACGTTCGTTCCTATTCGGTACTGCTCCAGGTTAACACAGAGGGAGGAGCGGTGGGGGGAAGAGGGGGCGAGTGTGCGCCGGCGGGACGAGGCGGCGGCTGGTTGGAGGGCGCCCCATGTATTTTCAACAACTTCCCAGGGTCGTTTTGTTTTTTCACTTTTGCGGGCGCCCAGTCCCCGGGCCGGGCTGGTCCGGCCGGGGGAGGGGCTGGTCCGGCCGGGGGAGGGGCAGAATGTCAAAGAACCGGACCGGCGACGCGCGATGGGCGCGCCCAAGACGAGTCGCCGGAAAAACGGCGGCCGCCGGGGATGAGCCGGCGGCCGTTGGGACAGAGCGGGGTCCATCCGCTTCGAGGGTAGCACGGCGTGTCAAGCGTTTTGGGCGAAAAACAGCGTTTTACAAGGAAAAACGGGCTGTGAACGGGTTTGGGAAGGCCGTTGGCACGTGCGAATCGGAGGCGCACGGAGGACGGAGGACCGGTCAGCGGCCGGCCGTGGGAAGGCGGAAGGCGGCCATTTCCTGCGCGTTGCGGACGAGGAGGAGGCCGGAGGCGAGGACGGGGTGGTTCCAGGTTTTGCCTTCGAGCGCGTGGATTTTGGCGAGTTCGGTGAACTCCGACGGTGAGGCCTGGACGAGGGCGAGATCGCCGTCTTCGGAGAGGATGAGGAGAAGGTCCTGATCGGGGAGCAGGAGCATTTGGCCGTTGCCGTAGCGGCCGCCCTTCCAGATGCGCTGGCCATCGTTGAGGCCGATGCAGGCGAGGATGCGGGCATCGAAGCCGTAGGCGTGGCCCTTATGAATGACGGTGTCATTGAAGTAGGGCTTGAGGGCGAGGGAGGTCCAGCGGGTATCGACGGTCCAGCCGTTGGGGCCGCGGACGGGGTCGATGCGGCGGGTTCCTTCGGACTGGGAGGCGGAGATAAGAATGCCGCCGCCGGGGATGAGAGTGGGTTGGATGATGGGGAGTCCCTTCCATTGGTGGGACCAGATAGGGGCGCCTGTTGCGGGATCGAGGCCGGCGGCGCCCTGCGGGGTGAGGATGAGGAGTTGTTCGACGCCGCCGATGGCGGCGAGGTGGGGGGAACTGTAACTGCCGCCTACGGATTCGCCGAGCCATTTGAGATTGCCGGTGGCGGCCTCATAGGCGGCGAGGCGGCCGGCGTAGACGATGACGAGGCCTTGGGTGACGATGGGGGAGGCGGAAAAGCCCCAATCCGGGACGCGGCGTTTGGTGTCGCCGGTGGTGTTGCGGGACCAGATGCGTTGACCCGTGGCGGCGTCGAGCACATTGAGGATGCCGGTGGCGCCGAGGGTGTAGACGCGGCCTCCGGCCAGGGCCGGGGTGGCGCGGGGGCCGGCGCCGGCGTTGGATTCGAAGAAGCGAACGCGGTCAGCGTGGCGCCAGACGAGATCGCCATTGGCGGCTTCATAGGCGGTGACGAGCTCCTCTGCGCCGCGCTGTTCCTGGGTATAGATGAGGCTGCCCTGCACCGCGAAGGAGGACCAGCCGGGGCCAACGGCTTTGCGCCAGATTTCGACGGGCGGGGATTGGGACCAGCCGGTGGTGATGGTGACACCGGGGACGACGCTATCCCGGTTCGGGCCGCGGAAGCCAGGCCATTCAGGAGCGACTGCCGGGAGCACCGCCGGCTTGGGTTCCCCGGCCGGAACGGCGGGTTGGGATGGGGCGAGTTCGACAGGAGGCGCTGCGGGCATCGGGATCGGTTTGGCAAGCAGACTCTGCTCGGTGGTGGCGGACCAGCGCCAGGCGAACGTGGCGTCGTGGTCGCCATTGATGCCTTCGGTGCGCAAGAGGGTCCAGCCGAGGGAACTGAGAAGGATGGCGGCGGCGATGAGGAGGCGGCGGCTGGAATTGGGGAGGTTTCTTGCGGCGAACGCCGCGGCGATGAAGGCTATCAGGACGAACGGTGCGGCGTAGGAGAACATCCAGGCCGGGCCCATGGACTCGTGCTTGGAAAACCAGGCCGAGCCGAGGGCCGCGGCGATGAGGACGATGGCGCCGATCCGGTCCAGCCAGGGGGCGCGGCTGAAGAAAAGCCACCACAAGATGATGGCAACGGCGCAGCCGAGCGAGCCTTCGATGGCCCACATGAAGCCTTCAAAGCCGGGGATGAGGGCTTTCACGGCGAAGCGGAAGAGGAGCAGGAGGACGAAGAGGATGACGCCAGGCCATAGGCGGAGCGGCTTGCAGGGAGGGGGCGCGAGGGACTGAGCACGGTCCATGCTGAATGTACGAGTAGTCCGTCAGGATTGTTCCAGTTGCCAGCAGACTCATGACTCCTCGGACTTTCGCAGAGGGGGAAGGGGCAAGCAGAGCGGTCAGGAACCCTTGGTTCCCCTGGGCTACAGCTACTGGCGGGCGGGGCGCAACTGCAACTCGCGGATTCTGCCGCCGGCCCAGCTTTGGGGCATGGCGAGAGCGATGAGGGCGAGGACATGCGCCATGGGGCGATGCGGGGCGAGGCGAACGGTGAGCCAGGCGCAGGCGGCTCCAATGAGGGCGGCGCCGGCAAGGGTGGCGGCAGAGGGACTTAGCCGGACTTCATGCCGCCGGCCTGTTCATAGCCGCGGGCGGAGTGGTACATGAGGAGGTCGAAGAAGCGGCCGAGGCGGAACTCCAGTTCCTCTTCGGCGGCGAAGTCGAAACCGGTACGGACTTCGGCTTCGTCGCGGATGAAGTCCAGCGTGGCGTCTTTCATCAACTGGACGGCGCGAATGGACTCACTGATGGGCATGCCCTGGTGATAGCGGTCGCGGCCGACCTTTTCATAGAGACGGGCTACCTCGTCCTCGGAGCTGGAGACGAGCCAATGGCCGAGGTTGTGGAGGAGCTTGCGGCAGGCGTCATTGATTTCCGATTCGGGGATGTGGCTGAGATGAGGCAGCCCGTGGCTGGCGCGGAGCAGGCGGAGGAATCGCCCGCTGATGGCCTCCCAGTGGTCTTCAATCTGGTGGACGAGCTTGGCCGATACCATGGGATCGGGACCTCCGGCCCTGATTTGACTTACGACGAATCGGGGGTGGAGTCAAGGGGTGCGGGCAGGGGTTTGAGCAGGCGCTGGAGCGGCGCCGGCCGCGCGAACGTTCACATCGAATTCATGAGCATCCCGCCTTGTTTCAATTGCGGGAGTAGAACGTCGTTGGGATAGATCGTATCCACGTTCTGTGGGGTGATCAGGGCATGTTTTACGAGGACGCTTGGGGCGAAATGTCTGCGGTGGATGATATCCAGTGCCAACCGCACCAGCCCATCACCGTACTTCTCGGGGAAGAAACCAACGGTGGCGATCAGCCGCGTGCCCGGGCGCCGCATCTCCATTCTCGCCTCCGGGTCCGCATTCTGCCCCCCCACCAGGCAATCCTTCAGGCGCCCCGACTCCTCAAAGGCGCGCAAGGCGCCCAATGCGCTGTGGTCGTTGATGCCGCCCACCAGGAATCGTTTCAGACGACTATGCCGGAGATGTCTGCGTACGATTTCCAGAGTTCCGCCAAACTCGCCCTTCCCGTCCAGGTGCGTGATCTGCTTCTCGTCGATACCAGGCAGGATCTCGCGGACCCCCTTTGCCACTCCGGTCAGGGACGAATGTGGAAGAGGCCCGGCAACGGGCCATTCCAACAGCAACAATTCATCCACTTGGCCGCTCCAGGCCTGCTGTGCCCGTTGCCCCAGCGCCCTGCCACAAAGCCGGCCAGCCTCGAAGTTGTTGCCGCCGTAGTAGATGGCGCCGGGATGTGGAATCTCGACGGCGATGAGCGGGATGCCGGCATCGAGGAACTTCGAAGAGATCTCCCAGGCGATGCGTTCGTGCTTCTGAAAGACGATCGCCACATCCACACGTTCGCGGACTAACCTTTCCGAATTGCGAAGGGCGGCCGTAGCACTGCCCCGATTGTCGAGCTGAATCAAGTCGATTCCGTTTTCTTCAGCCGCCCGCCGCAGGCTCTCGCCGATATCGCGCGCGAACGCCGACTCCTGGCTCTTGCCCGCATAGCCGATGCGAAACCGTCTCGGCTGCTTCATCGAGACCAGGACGCGGTACTGATTTGCACCCACGCGCTCGACGGCGCCCACCGCCTGCAACGCTTTCAGCAGGCGAAAGGCAGTGGTCTTGTTCAACTTTGTTCGCTCCACCAGATCCCGCAGGTGCAGGATCTCGCCAGTGAAGCTGGGCGCGCGCAACACATCGAAGGCGCGCCTGACGGATTGGACGGCATACCTGCCCCCCGCCTGGTCCGTCTCCGGCAAAGAGCCGGAATGGTCCGCGTCACGCGCCGGTTTCATATTGTGGAACAGCTTAGCGCGTACAACCGCTCCGGTCAAGCACCGCTCAGGCCGCCAAATCGCGTAGTAAACGTTTGTTTTGAATGCTGCTGTCCCATTGGCAGCCGGCTTTCGTGTTTCACCTGATGAAATTTTTCTCTTCGCGACAACTAGCGTTGCTTTCGCTTCGCACTTCGCTCAGACTGAGCATCGCATTGAGCCCAAGCCGCAGCACGCGTATCAGGGACGAGTTGCGGGAATGCCGGTTGGGCGCTGGTTCAGTATTCAAAGGTGAAGCTGGGAGGGTAAACCATGTCTCGCAAAAAACTATCGGCGCCGTTGAGGCGCTTTGTCCTTCGAGCGGCTGCCGCCCTGGGCGCCGTCTGCCTGGCGGGCGTGTTGCCGCAGGCGCTGCCGGCTCAAGAGACGACCGCCAAGGTCGTGGGTATCGTGACTGACCCATCGGGCGCCGCAGTACCGGCTACAGAGGTCACAATTCGCAACGTTGACACGGGGGTGGACCGCAGCACGAAGTCAAACGAAGCGGGCAACTATGAGTTCTCCTTTCTGCCGGTGGGCCGCTACGCGATCGCGGCCACGGCGCATGGCTTCCAGAAGACCTCGGTGCGTGAGTTCGTTTTGACGGTGGGCCAGGTAGCCCGAGTCAATGTCGGCCTTCAGGTGGGCGAGGTGACACAGAGCGTTGAGGTGCAGGCCAATGTGATCGCATTGCAGACCGAGGATGCCACAGTCGGCACGATCATTGACAGCCGCCAAGTCGAGGAGCTGCCACTGAACGGACGCTCCTTTGTACAACTCGCCACACTCACGCCGGGAGTGCAGCCGGGGACGCCGGGATCGATTACCTCACGCCGCAACCGGGGATCATTGGGCCAGGACGTCGCCATGTCGGCGTCGGGGGCGCGGGATACACAGAACAGGTTTTACTTCGACGGCATCGAGGCGATGGACCTGGACAGCTACAACTTCAGCTTCTCTCCGTCCATCGACGCCATCCAGGAATTCAAAGTGCACACCAGCACGTTTTCTTCCGAAACCGGCGGCGCGCCGGGCGGACAGGTGAACCTGACCACAAAGAGCGGCACGAACAGCCTGCATGGAACGGCATGGTGGTTCAACCGCAATGACGCCCTCGCGGCGCTGGCGCCATTTCAGCCCTACAATCCCAGCGCTCATCCTCCCAAGCTGAACCGGAACCAGTTTGGCTCCAACATCGGCGGTCCGGTGGTGAAGAACCGGACTTTCTTCTTCTTCAACTGGGAGTCCGGGCGGCTTGTCTCCGGCACATACGGAGGCCGAGCCCTGGTTCCACCCACCGCATACCGGACGGGCGACTTCTCCGCCGGGGCGACGATTTACGATCCTGCTACCGGACGGCCGTTCCCGGGCAACCGGATTCCGTCGGGACGGATTCAGAGCTATGCCAGCACGTTCCTCAGCAAGTTCGTTCCCCAGCCGAACGCCGACGAACCCTCCATCAACTACCGGGGGCCGACGGCTTCAGCCCCCATCAACCAGGATCAGTACATCGCACGAGTCGATCACCGGCTGTCCGACCGGCAAAGCCTGTATGGCAGCTACATGTTCAATACCCAGAAGGACAATAGCGTGCCGACCTTCGGCTTCGACAGCCGCGGGAACAGGGCGCGGGCGCAACTGGCCTCGCTGAGAGACACATTCGTGATCTCGCCGAGTATGGTGAACGAACTCGAACTGGGATGGCACCGGTTCTATGAAACTGAGTTTTTCGGCACCACCGGCAACCCGCAGTACGACATCGCCAATATCATTGGGATCGGCGGAGCCGCTAAGGACCCACGGAACTATGGAGCTCCGTACTTCGCACAAGGCTATACCTTGCCGGGCACTCAGAATGAAGGTCCGCGCAACCGCCTCAATCAGAACTGGGAAGTAAACGACAAGATTTCTCTGGCGCTGGGGAAACACTCATTCAAGGCCGGCCTGGCGATCACCCGCCGGAACTGGACCTACGACGAATCGCTCGATCCGCGCGGCTCGTTCACCTTCGACGGCGCCATCACGTCCGGGCCGCGAAGTCCGGTTGAAGAGCACTCCTTTGCGGCGTTCCTGCTGGGGACGGCCGATTCGGCGCACTTGAGCGTCGCCCCGTACGCGGCGCGCCAAAACCAATGGTGGCAATCCTACTACTTCCAGGACGACTGGAAGTTGCGTCCGAATCTGACGCTGAATCTCGGAATGAGGTACGAGTATTTTTCTTCGCCCAACCAACGCGGCCCGTCCTCCAATTTTGATCTCAACGGCGCCGTCCCCGGTTTCACCGTCTCCCGCCAGACCTACCTGGGATTCACCGGCATCGCCGACAGCACGGGAGTTCCGGCGAATCTCGTCACGGCGGACAAGAACAACTTCGGACCGCGGGTCGGCTTCGCCTACAGTCCGAAGCTGATCAGTGATTTTGTCATCCGCGGCGGTTACGGCATCTATTTTTTCCCGGAGATCACCAACACCTACTTGAATCTCACGCTCAACCCGCCGATTGTCGTCTCGCACCAGTACACCGGCTCAGTCGGCGACACCGTGAATCCGGCCACGGTCTTTCTGAGCGGCATCGCCGAAGAGTCAAAGGACGGCTTGGACGGCGCCTACGCGATCGACCCGAATCTGGCGAGCGGCTATGGGCAAAGCTGGAATCTAACCGTGCAGAAGAGACTGCCGGGACGGTTCTACGCCGAGGCAGCCTATGTGGGCAGCGCCGGCAAGAACCTGTCCCTGCAATATGACGGCAACCGGCCGATCACACCGGTTGTCACAGGTCCCGGGGTTCCTTCGCTTTCGGCACGCCGGCCCCTGAAAGGCTACGACGCCATTACCACGGTGAAGAGCACGGGCCAGGCGACGTATCACTCGTTGCAGATGAAGGTTGAACGGAGGGTTGCCAGCGGCCTGACAGTCCTTGGCGCCTACACCTGGGCGCATGCGATAGACAATGCCGACATCAGCACGGTCGGCGGCGGCTCCTACACGGGGAAGATGCAGGACATCTTCAATCTGGGATCGGAGAAGGGCAACTCGGTCTTTGACATCCGCCATCGTTTTTCGATGTCTCTGATGTACGATATCCCGTTCCCGAAAACCAGTTCCGCCGCCGTGCAGAGCCTGTTCGGCGGGTGGAGGATCGGTACCATCACGACTCTACAAACGGGATTCGCGGCCACCGTTGTCGGCGGCGGGTCGACTACGGGAACTGGGGCCACTTCGCGCCCCAATATTGCCACCGGCCAGACGGCGCAACTGAGCCGCGACGAACGTTCCCGCGACCGATGGTTCAACACCACCGCATTCAGCCGCCCCCAACAAGGGTTCTTCGGGAATGCCACGCGCGGCAACATTCACCTGCCCGGCGTGGAACAGGTCGACTTCATGACTTCAAAGAACTTCCGCCTGGCTGAAAGGGCGAACCTGGAGTTCCGCACGGAGTTTTTCAACTTCTTCAACCACGTGAACCTGGGCGCACCGGGCTTGAACATCCAATCCACCAGAGCCCTCGGGCGCATTACGAGCGCGAACCAGGGCGCAGGGGCGACCAATCCAGGGAGGACCGTTCAGTTTGGTCTGAAGCTGCGCTTCTAGTTCTCTGACCGCCTGGTTCGGCGCCTTTGCGAAACCACTCCGTTGAAGACGCGCCTGGCATGGCCGACCCCCTCCCTACCGGTCGGGGCTCTACCGGTCGGGGCTCTGACGGGCGCGGCTCCGTTGAAGACGCGCCTGGCATGGCTGACCCCCTCCCTACCGGTCGGGGCTCTACCGGTCGGGGCTCTACCGGTCGGGGCTCTGACGGGCGGGGCTCTACCGGTCGGGGCTCTACCGGTCGGGGCTCTGATCGGAGCCGCGAACGTCAGTGAGCGGTGTGGGTTCGACGAACTGCCGGTGGTGCGCATTGGAATGAAAGGCCAAATGGATGACTTCAGGAGCTGACAGATTCCAAGTGGACGGCCTGGAGGTCCTGATCCTGAAAGACGCGGCGGCGCTGGGCGCCGAAGCGGCTGGTCTCGCCGGCGCGCTGATCCGGAGGGCGGTTTCAGAGAAGGGCATCGCCCGCGCGATCTTTTCGGCGGCGAACTCCCAGTTGGAGATGGTCCGGGGACTGACCGCGCTTCCTGATATCGATTGGGGTGGCGTTGAAGTGTTCCATGCCGATGAATACGAGGGGGTCGGCCCGGACGCGCCAATCAGCTTTCGCCGTTGGGTTCGCGAAGAGGTCGTGGAGCGGGTCAAGCCTCGCCATGCCTACTACCTGGCTGGCGACGCGGCAGATATCGAGCAGGAGTGCGCGCGTTACGGCAAGCTTCTGGCGGCCGCGCCCATCGATGTCGCGTTTCTGGGATTTGGTGAAAACGGCCACATCGGCTTCAATGATCCGCACGAGGCCGACTTCAACGATCCGTATGCGGTTCGCCGCGTGACGCTCGATTACCGTTGCCGCTTTCAGCAATACAGGGAAGGACACTTCACCGACCCGGCGGACGTACCACGCGCCGGGCTCACGCTGAGTTGCCCCGCACTGGTATCGGCGGCTGAAATCATCTGCTGCGTTCCGGGGCGTCAAAAAGCGGAGGCTGTTCGAAACGCGCTGGAAGGGCCTGTGGAGGAGTCCTGCCCCGGTTCTATTCTCCGCAGGCATCCGCGCGCCCACCTCTTATTGGACTTTGATTCGGCGTCCCTACTGGCCAAGGGAGTCCGGCTGTGAGAGGATTTCGTCTTTGACTGCCGTTGTAGTTGATCACAGGGGGCGGCTGCGGCGTGCGGTTTCCCTCGATGAATGAAGCCCGGCCGCTGGAGGTGGCCCCACAGTGCAATTGACAGCAAAGAGAACAACCGCAAGCCGTTCCGCCGCGACGCCGGCGCTGCCGGATCAGGCGCCGGGCGGGCGGCTGGTCAGCCTGGATGCATATCGCGGCTTCATCATGCTGCTGCTGGTCTCAGGGGGCTTCGGACTGGAGGCATTGAAGGCCGTTCCAGGCTGGGAGTGGCTGGCAGCGCAATTTGACCATGCGGCTTGGGAAGGTTGCACCTTTTGGGACCTGGTCCAGCCGGCGTTCACGTTCATGGTCGGCATGGCGATGCCGTTCGCGCTGGCCCGGCGAGCCGCCGAGGGTGCGACGCAGATGCAGATGTTCCGGCACGCCGCCTGGCGCGGGTTCATGCTTGTCGTGCTCAGCAACATTTACTCGAACTGGGGCGCCGGAGCGGGGCAATTGCGCTTCCAGCTCATCAATGTGCTGTGCCAAATCGCCTTCGGCTACCTGACGTGCTTCTTCATCCTGCGCCTGCGATTCGTCCACCAGGTCGCGGTTGCGGCGGGGATGCTGGCCGGTTATTGGGCGCTGTTCGCCGCATTCCCGGGACCGGCCGGTCCGTGGTCGCAGACCGGTAACATTGGGGCGGTCATCGACCTGAAGATCCTCGGCTACAACTACTCGGGCTATTACACGACGATCAATTTCATCGGCAACGCCGTCACCATCCTGTCCGGATGCTGGGCGGGCCTGTTGCTGCGGACCGGCAAGCCGCATGCTGAGAAACTGAAGATCCTGGCGGCCTGCACCGCCTCAGCCTTCGCGCTCGGGCTGGCATTACAGCCCATCAATCCGATGGTGAAACGTCTTTGGACCTGCTCGTTTACGTTCTTCAGCACCGGCTGGGTGGTGCTGATGCTGATGGTCTTCTATTGGGTGATTGAGGTCCGCCAAGTGAAGCGCTGGGCCTTCCCCTTCCTGGTGCTGGGCATGAACTCGATTTTCGTCTACTCACTCGGACAGATCGGCATCAACGGCTGGCTCAACCGGGGGCTGGCCGGCTTCACCGGGAACTTTGCAGTCCTCGGCGAACTCGGGGCCATCCCTCAGCAGATGCTGGTGCTCGCGGGGTTGTGGTATGTGTGCTACTGGCTTCACCAGCGCAGGATCTTCTTCAAGATCTGAGCGGGAGGTTGCGGCAGCACGAGTGGGGAGGCACGGGCGCCCGGCTCGCCACCGGCGGCGGCCGGACAGAGGGTGGGAGGGACAGGGGAGAGCGGGCAGTAGCGCAGGGACTGTCAACTCTTCAGTTGACAGTCCAGGTGTTCAGGGCGTACTGTTAGGCAATGATCGCCAGCTTCCGGCACAAAGGGTTGGAGGAGATCCACCTCACTGGCAAGACGCGGCGGATCGGGGCAGAGTATTTCAGAAAATGCCTGCGCATCCTGCAACTGTTGGACGTCGCGGAGAAGCCTGAAGAAATGAACATCGCCGGGTAGGGAGGAAGCCATGCAGAGAAAGAGCGGACTGCGGCCCGTGCATCCGGGTGAAATCATCAGAGAAGACATCCTGCCAGAGACCGGCCTTACCGTAACGGCCGCGGCGAAGGCCCTGGGCGTGTCGCGGCAGATGCTTCACGAGATCCTGGCCGAGCGCAGGCCGCTTTCCGCGGTGATGTGCCTGAAGGTGTCGCGACTGTTCGGCAGCTCGCCTGAGATGTGGATGCGTCTTCAAGCGGCGTACGCCCTGAGGAGGGCCGCTGAGGACAAGAAGGTGATGCAAGCTGTGAGCCGCATCGTGCCGGTGAAGCAGATGGAACGAGTCCCGGCATGAGGACCGGCTTTACGAAGGCGACGTGTGGCTGGACACGGCCCGACGACGTTCAGACGCCGGCGCCATAAGCCAAGGGACAGATCAAACGGGCCTTCTTGGGGGCCGGAGGCCGGGCAAGCTGCCCGGGGGCTGAAAGCGCGCCATAATCAACGCATGATCATCCGGAAGATCGAGACGGTACAAGTCGCTCCGCGGTGGGGGCTGCTGCGAGTGCTGACGGACCAGGACGGGCTGGAGGGGTACGGGGAGTACACGGTGGAGGGGCAGTTGGGGGCTGCGGAGGCGGCAGTGGGGGAGATGGCGGAGAGTTTCGTGGGGCGGGAGGCGGGGGAGATCAAACGCCTGGTCCGAGGCTGCTACGACAGGAACTTCTACCACGGCGGGGCGCACTACATGAGCGCACTGGGAGGGATTGAGATCGCGCTGTGGGACCTAGCGGGGAAGGCGGCCGGGCTGCCTGTCCACCGGCTGCTGGGCGGCAAGGTGCGGGACCGCGTGAAGGTGTACCGCTGGGCGGGGGGGAACAACAACTCGGCGGCGGCGGCGGCCGAGGAGGCGGCCAAGGTGGTGGCGGAGGGGGCGCGGGCGATCAAGATGAACGCCTGCCCGCCGCTGGCGGCGGTGGATACCTACGGGGGCATCCGGACGGCGGTAGAGCGGGCGCGGGCGGTGCGGGAGGCGGTGGGGGAGAACGTGGACATCGCGTTTGACTTCCACGGCCGGGCGAACGTGCCGATGGCGCGGCGGCTGGCGAAGGAGCTGGAGTTCGCGCATCCGCTGTTCTATGAGGAACCGGTGCGGCCGGAGTACAACCGGTGGTTGAAGGAGGTGGCCGAGGTCACGCACGTACCGATCGCCACGGGGGAGCGGATGACGACGGTGGCGGAGTTCAGCGACGTGGCGGCGGCGCGATCGGCGCACATATTGCAGCCGGACGTGGTCCACGTGGGCGGGATTTCGAACACGGCCGAGGTGGCCGCGCTGTGCGAGGCCAACGGGCTGGCGGTGGCGCCGCACTGCCCGCTGTCGCCGATCGCGTTCATGGCCTGTCTGCACGTGGTGGCGCAGAGCCGGGCGGGGTGGATCCTGGAGTGGGCCAAGGGGATCCACTACAACGCCAGCGGAGCGACTGGGGAGTGCGACCCGTGGCTGCGGTATGTGGACGAGCGCGACTGGCCGCTGTTCGACCTGGACCACGACGGCCACATGGCGATCCCGGAGACGCCGGGGCTGGGCGTGCGGGTGAACTGGGCGGAGGTGGAGAAGGCGGCGCGGGCGGGCGTCGCGTGGCGGGACGAGTCGATGTACCTGCCCGACGGGACGCTGACGAACTGGTAGGGGGAGTTCAGGTTTCCGAGGCGGCTGAACGCAGGCGGGTGAGGCAGGCGTGGGCCGATTGGCGAATGGCGCCGCCTTCGCCGAAGAGCCAGAGGTGGGTGGCATACCAGTCGATGCGGGATTCGCGCCCGGCGGTCTGATACCAGGAGGGGCGGTTGACGAAGATGTCCTGGAGCAGAGCGTGCAGCAGCTCGTGGACACAAGTGTTGACTGAGAGAAACGGGATCTGGTGACCGTGGGCGTACCTGAGCGCCACGGCGCAGACGCAATAGCCTGCGTGAAAACCCGTGATGCCGGCCAGGGCGCGGGCCTTGTCCCATTCCATGGAGATGTGATCGGTGATGACGAGGTTGACGACGCCGCGCCTGAGGCCCAGGATGACGGGCTTACTGGCGGGCGACAGGCGGATTTCCCCGCGTTCGTCGGTGCATTGGAGCTGGATGCCGCAGCGGCTGAAGTCCCGCACGGCCTCCGGCCAGATGGTCCACCAGAAGTTGCGCAACTGCTGGGGCGTCGCCCGGATGCGGCTGTCGGTGACGCGATGGACGGGCACGACCAGCGGGGAATCAGCGCGAATAGGAGCGTTGGCGGCTACCGTTGCGGCATAGAGGAAGTCGCGCCGGTTCATTGTAATTCAGGATAGCGTCAGCGCCGTGGCGTTCCGGAAGGACGGCAGACTCAAAACGTGAGCACGCGCTGCTCGCCGGCTCGCAGGGCCAGCTCGATGAGGCTGCCGTCCTTGGGGGAGGCGAGGCGCAGCGCGCCGCCTTTTTCGGCGGTGATTTCGACGCGGGTGACGCGGCCGTTGGAACGGCGGGCGGAGAGGAGGAAAGCGCCCTCGGCGCGGAGGGTGCGGAACTCGACGTTCTTCCAGGAATCAGGCACGGCCGGGAAGAGCACGATTCTGCCGGTGTGGCTTTGGAGGAGCATCTCCTGGAGAGCGGCGGGCATGGCGAAGTTGCCTTCGAGGGTGAAGGGGCGGTAGGTGAACTTGGAGTAGCCCTTACCGCTCTGGTCGCCGTTGACGTGGAAGCTGTTGCGCAGGGTGAAGGCGGTGGCGAAGATCTCCAGCGCGCGGGCGGCGCCTGCGCCGTCGCGGGCGCGGGCGCGCATACTGCCCAGCCAGGAGTAGCTGTAGCCGCACCAGAGATCCGTGCCTTTGCGGTCGAGTTCGTCCAATGAAGCACGGATAGTGTGTTGGGAGGCGTCGCCCTGGGCCCAGTCGATCAGCCCGAGCGGATGGACGGCCATCAGGTGGGAGAAGTGGCGGTGGGAAGCGGCGAGCGGGTAGGCGGGGGCGACCAGCAGGCCGCCGTCACCGGCCAGGGCGAAATCGGGGAACTGGCTGAGTACGCCGCGCCAGTGGCGCTCTTCTTCCGGGAGGCCAAGGGCGGCAGCGAGTTCGGCGGCCTTTTCGAAGACCCAGCGGTCGAGGGCGAGGTCGTAGTTGGTGACGGAGTCAAACCAGGCCGAGGGGCGGTTGTCGTTGATCTCGGGCGAGGAGCTGAGGGGATGGGTGCGCTTGCCGGCGGCGTCCTTGACCGCAGTGAAGGCGTCGAGGAAAACGGCGACGTCGCGGAGGTAGGGATAGGCGCGGGACTGGAGGAAGTCGCGATCGCGGCTGTAGCGCCAGTGAAGGTAGAAGTGGTGGGCGAGCCAGGCGGAGGTGGTGGCCGAGTGGGTGTACTGGCGCCAGCCGCCGATCTGGCGGCCGTTGAGGTCGGCGGTCATGGGGACGTTGAGGCCGGGGAGCTCGAAGAATTCGCGGGTCCAAGCGAAGGCGGTATCGCGGGTCTTCCAGAGCCAGTCGAGATAGCCGAGGGCGTCGTCGAGGCGGTTGCCGGAGTAGGCGGGCCAGTAGCTCAACTGGGTGTTGAGATCGTGGTGGTAGTCACCCTTCCAGGGGGGCAGCTTGCCGTTGTCGGCGGTCCAGACGGCCTGGAGGGTGATGGGCGGGGCGGCGCGGCGGGCGGCGGCGCCCCATTTGTAGGTGTCGAGATACCACTGGCGCTCGATGACAGGATCGGGGACGCGGAGAGAGGAGCGTTCCCAGAAGGCGCGCCACCAGGCCGAGTGCGAAATCAGCATACGCTCCCAGCCGCTCTGGAGGGCGGATTGCACGCGGGTGCGGGCGATGGAGAGAGGGTCGGGGCCTTCGAAAGACGAGGCGATGGACCAGGCCATGAGAGTGCGATCGCGGCCGGCGGGGCGGGACTCGACGTAGACGGCGAAGTGGAAGCCCTCGGCGCCCTGCTGCGAGTAGGCCTGCCAGGAAGGGCCGGCGGAGGTGACGGGCGCGGGGTAGCCGAGCTGGGCAAGATCGCCGGCGTCGATTTTGCCGGAGGCCGCCTCGCCGACCTTGCCGGAGAAGGGGGGAGCGATGAGGCGGATGGCGGGAGGCGGGCCGGTGAAGCGGGCCAGGCCGACGGGCTCAACGGCGTGGACCAGGATCTCGGCGCGGGCGGCGTTGGTCCAGTTGGTGGTGGAAAGGGCGTTGGCCAGCGAAAGGGAGGAGTCGCGAAAGGCGGCGGCTTCGGGGTAGTCGAGCTCGATGCGGCCGGCGGGGATGCGGGTGGGCGCGGGGCGGCGGTAGGGATCTTCGTAGACGCGGAGCAGGTCCTGGACGCGGCCTTCGGTGTGCCAGCGTTTCATGACGCTGAACTTGTAGCCGGGGCCTTCGAACTCGGGGACTTTGCGGAGGTCCCAGAGGTCGGCGCGATCGATGGAGATGCGCAGGGGGCGGCCGCCGCCCCAGACCAGGGCGCCGGTGATGCCGTTGCCGAGGGGATGGCCTTCGTCCCAGGTGGTGGCGGGAGTGGCGTAGGCGAGGCCGTGGCGCGGTTCGGGATAGTGGACTCGGACCTCGCCGGTGGGCGCCGGGCGGTGGTAGGTCTCCACCTGCGGGATCTGGGCGTAGGCCAGGGTTGCGGCGGTGAGAAGGGTGCAGAGGCGGATGATCATTGGAGCTTCCCCGCGGTCCAGAGGATGGCGTTGTGGACGAGCCGGCGGTAGCCGGGATAGGTGAGGGTGGAGGCGCTGTGGCCGAGCTGGATGTAGACGGAGCGGGCCTTGGGATGGGGGCCGATGTAGACGACGGGAGGGTCGTTGAGCGGGTGGGCGGTTTCCATGAGCACGGTGATCTTTTCGGAATGCCACATACCCTTGTAGACCTCGTCGTGGACGGGCAGCGGGGGCACGCCACGAAGGACGGGGTGGCCGGTCCGGCCCTTGGCGGCGGTGGCGACGAAGTCGACGCCCTCTTTATACTCCGACTTGGGATGGCCAGGGAGGGGGTTGACGAAATACTTGCCGCCGATGACCTCCTGATACCACCAGGGCCAGGACGTGTAGTTGACGATGGCGTGGTGGGTAGAGACGATGCCGCCGCCTGCCTCGACGAATGCCTGGAGGTTGGCCTGTTCCTTTTCGCCGAGAGACTCGGCCATGTCATGGAAGACGATGACGTCATATCGGCCGGCCAGACGGCCGGAAAAGGCTTCGGCTTGGGAGCCGGCGTGGCGCCAGTCGAGGAGCGGATCGCCGGCAAAGAGCGAGAAGAACTCAGTGGGGAAGCCGTGGCCGCCGGTGACGGTGAGGACGCGCACGCGAGGCTCGGGGGCCTTGGCAGCGGGGAGAACATCGCCGGTGGCGGCCCATTCCAGGGAGCGGGCCAGAGCGGTGAGGAAGCCGGGCTGAGCCATGGACGAGAGGTCGTGGCCGAGGGTGAAATGGACCCCGCGGCCCTGGCCGAAGGAGGTGGTCCAGAGGATGGGCTCGTGCTTGCCGGTGCCGCCGGTCTCCTTGGCGGAGAAGGCGGTGGCGACGACGTGGGCGCCGGGGGTGAGATCGAGGCGGTGGTAGAGCTCATCGTTGGCGAGAAAAGAGGTTCCCTGCCCGCGGGCGATGGGATGGGCGCTATCGGACCAAGTTACTGGGAAGACATGGCGCGCACCGTGGCCGATGTTCTCGGGCTTCCAGGTGGAGCCGACCAGCTCGGCATAGGCGGTCCAGGCGGTGGAGGGACCGGCGGGGGTGGTCCAGCGCATGGACTTGTCCTGGACCTGGCCGAAGAACTGCCCGTAGCTGACGCCGTGGAAGGCGACGAATCCGCCGCCGCGGCGGACGAAGTTCTCGATAGCCTGCTCGGCGGCGGCGCCGAGGCGCGGGCCGTTGTAGTTGAGCAGGAGGACGTTGTAGCCGTTGAGGGCGGCGGCGCTGAGGGCGCGGGGCTCCTCGGTGACTTTGACGTCGAAGCGGCCGGTTTTGTCGAGCTCTGCGTGCAGGAAGAGGGTGGAGATGCGCCAGTCGTGGTAGGGGAGGTCGGTCTGTCCGGTGATGATGAGGACGCGGACTTTGTCTTGCGCCGCCGCGAGGGCGGCGCAGCAGACGAGGGCCAGCAGCAGGCGGTGAAGCATGACTCAAACCTCTTTCAATAGCGCGCGCACCCAGGCGAGGCTGCGCTCGATCATGGGGCCGCCGGCGCCTTCGCACTCGATGCTGAAGACGCCGTCGAAGCCGGCCTCCAGCAGAAGTTGGACGCAGTCGCGGATGTTGGCGGCATTGACGCCGTCGCCGATGGCGCACTGGCTGACGGCGATGCCGGTCAGCTCGCCGCGGGCGGCGGCGGCAAGGCTCTCGCTGACGTCCTTGATGTGGACGTGGCTGATGCGGGAGCTGAAGCGGCGGACGAAATCGACTGGATCCTGGCCGGCGATGAAGGTATTGCCGGTGTCCATGTTCATGGCCAGGTAGGGCGAGTCAGAGAAGGCGAGCATTTCGGCCATGAAATCGGGCTTGGTGGTGAAGTGGCCGTGGGGCTCGATGTTGATGACGATTTCGTGGGCCTCGGCCACGGGGAGGACCTGGCGGTAGATGCGGCGCATGTGGTCCATGGCCTCGCGCTCGGTCATGGCGGCGGGGGGGAAGCGATCGTCGGTGGTATCGACGTGGGGGCAGCCGGCGAGCTTGGCCCAGCGGATGGTGTGGAGGATGTACTCGACGCCGAGGGAGGCGCCCTCGGGTTTGGAGAGAGGAAAGGCGGCGTCGATCTGGGAGAAGGCGATCTCGCGGGCGTCCATGTCGCGGCGCAGGAGGAGCGGATCCTCCCACAGGGCGACGTGGGGCTGGTAGCCAAGGCCGTGGATCCAGGAAACGCCGTCGATGGCGCCGCACTCGATGAAGTGCAGGCCGTTGGCCTGGGCCCAGTCCAGGCACTGGGAGAAGCTCCAATAGCTGGAGTTGAAGGCGTCGGTATGAAAGCCGATGGATGGCACGCGGGGGACCTCGTGAGGAGCGGAACGTTCCGCTGGCGATCTTATCAGAGTGCCGGTAAGGTTGACCGGGTTCAGGGGCGCTCCCCGCGGCGGTGCACGGGCGTTGCATGATGAGAGAGACCGATTCGCGGTTGGAGGAGAGAGATGGGTGCTCCGAGCGTACTGGTGACCGGGTCCTGCGGCCTGATCGGGTCGGAGGTGGCGGTCTTCTTCGCGCGCCAGGGTTTTCAGGTGACCGGCATCGACAGCAACCACCGGGCGGTGTTTTTCGGACCGGAGGGGGACACAAGCTGGGTGCTGGGGCGATTGCAGCGCGAGATTCCGGGCTACCGGCACGCCTCGATCGACATTCGCGACCGGGAGACGCTGCTTCCGTTCGTCGCCGAGGCGCGGCCGAAGCTGATCATCCATGCGGCGGCGCAGCCGTCGCACGACCGGGCGGCGGCGATCCCGTTTCTGGATTTCGAGGTGAACGCGCTCGGCACGCTGCACATGCTGGAGGCGGCCCGGCAGTACTGCCCGGAGTCGCCGTTCATCCACATGTCGACCAACAAGGTGTATGGCGACAGGCCGAACACGATCGCGCTGAAGGAGTTGGAGACGCGCTGGGAGTACGACGATCCGGCCTACAGCGAAGGGATCGCCGAGGACTTTTCGATCGACCAGAGCAAGCACTCGCTGTTCGGCGCTTCAAAGGTGGCGGGCGACGTGATGGTGCAGGAGTACGGGCGCTATTTCAACATGCCGACCTGCTGCCTGCGCGGGGGCTGCCTGACGGGGCCGAACCACTCCGGTGTGGAGCTGCACGGCTTTCTGAGCTACCTGGTGAAGTGTTGCGCCGAGGGGCGGGAGTACCGCGTGTACGGCTACAAGGGCAAGCAGGTGCGCGACAATATTCACTCCGAGGACGTGGCCCGGTTCATGTATGAATTCTGGAAGGCGCCGCGCGTGGCGGAGGTGTACAACCTGGGCGGCGGCAAGCAGAACGCGTGTTCGGTGCTGGAGGCGTTCGCGCTGGCCGAGGGGGCATGCGGGAAGAGCATGCAGTGGCGGTATGTGGAGGAGAACCGCATCGGCGACCACATCTGCTACTACAGCGACTTGAGAAAGATGCGGCGCCACTATCCGGCGTGGGACGTGAGGCGGCCGCTCAAAGGAATCGTCGAGGAGATCGCCGGCAGTTGGATGGAGAGGCTGGGGGCGCGGACGCAATGAGAATCCTGATCACGGGCATCTGCGGATTCGCCGGCAGCGCGCTGGCTGAGAGCCTGCTGGAGCGGGTCGAGGGCGCGCGGATTTGCGGCATCGACAACCTGATACGCCCGGGGTCGGAGGGCAACCGCGGGCGGCTGCGGCGGATGGGCGTCGAGTTCGTGCATGGAGACATCCGCGCGGCCAGCGACTGGACGCAGCTACCTGCCTGCGACTGGGTGATCGACGCGGCGGCCAACCCGAGCGTGCTCGCCGGGGTGAGCGGGCCGGCCACCAGCCGGCAGTTGTTCGAGCACAACCTGGGGGCGATGGGGAACGTGCTGGAGTACGCCAAGCAGCACGGCGCGGGGCTGTCGCTGTTGAGCAGCAGCAGGGTGTATTCGATACCGGCGCTGGCGGCGCTGCCGCTGCGGGTGGAGGGCAAGCGGTTCCAGCTTGACGATTCGCGGGGGCTGCCGGCGGGCGTATCGGCACGGGGCATCACGGCGGAGTTTTCCACCGCGCCGCCGGTGTCGTTGTACGGGGCGACCAAGCTGGCAGCGGAGACGATGGCGCTGGAATACGGGCAGGCGTTCGGGTTTCCCGTGTGGATCACGCGCTGCGGCGTGCTGGCCGGGGCGGGCCAGTTCGGCACGCCGGACCAGGGCATCTTCACGTATTGGATCAACGCGCACCTGCGGCGGCGCGCGCTGCGCTTCATTGGATTCGGGGGCGCTGGTTTGCAGGTCCGCGACGCGTTTCATCCGAGGGACCTGGCCGGATTGCTGCTGGCCCAGATGAAGTGCTCCGACGCGGCGGCGCCGCGCGTGATGACGGCCGGGGGCGGAGCGGAGAACGCGCTTTCGCTGGCCGAACTGCACGCCTGGTGCGACCAGCGCTTCGGCGCGCACGCGGCGGGCAGCGGCGATGCGCCGAGGCCGTACGATATTCCGTGGATGGTGATGGACAACACGCGCGCGGCAGAGGCGTTCGGGTGGCGGCCGGAGACGGGGATGGCGGCGCTGCTGGAGGAGATCGCCGGCCACGCCGGGAGCCACCCGGAGTGGCTGGAACGGAGCGGGCTATGAAGGCCCAGCCGCCGGAGCACAGCGAGCCGCTGCGGCTGTTGTCGGTAGTGATCCCGGCCCGGGACGAGGAAGGCTGCATCGGCCGGACGGTGGAGCACCTGGACGTCGAGCTGCGGCTGAACGCGATTGAGCACGAGATCATCGTGGTGGACGATGGGAGCACGGACGGCACGTGGGCGGCGCTGGGGGAGGTGGAGAGCCGGATCCCGTCGTTGAAGCGCATTCAGAACACGGGCGCGCACGGTTTCGGACGGGCGATCACGCTGGGCTTCGACCACATTGCGGGCGACGCCGTGGTGGTGATGATGGCCGACGAATCGGACGACTGCCGCGACGTGGTCCGCTACTGGCAGATCCTCAACGAGGGATGGGACGCCGTGTTCGGCTCGCGCTTCATCCGCGGCGGCGGGGTGATCGACTATCCGCCGCACAAGCTGGCGATGAACCGTCTGGCGAATTTCTTTCTGCGTATGCTGTTCGGCATCCCGCTGAACGATACGACGAACGCTTTCAAGGCCTACCGGCGCACGGTGATCGAGGGCTGCCGGCCATTTCTCTCGCCGCATTTCAACCTGACGGTGGAGCTGCCGCTGAAGACGATCGTGCGGGGCTACAGTTGGACGGTGACGCCGATCACGTGGCGCAACCGGCGCTCGGGCGTGTCGAAGCTGAAGATCAAGGAGATGGGCAGCCGTTATCTGTTCATCGCGCTGTACTGCTGGCTGGAGAAGTACTTCAGCAGGGGGGACTACCGGGCGCGCCGGGGCGGGGACGGGGACTGAGGGAAGCATGGAATTCGTCGAGCACCTGAAGTCGTCGGTGGACATCGTGCAGGTGGTGGGCGAGTACGTGCGCCTGAAGCGCGCGGGCGCGGGACCGCGCTGGGTGGGGTTGTGCCCGTTCCACACGGAGAAGACGGGCTCCTTTTCGGTGCACTCGACGCACCAGTTCTACAAGTGCTTCGGCTGCGGCGCCGGCGGCGACGTGATCAAGTTCGTGATGGAGATCGAGCGGCTGACCTTCTGGGAGGCGCTGCGGTACCTGGCCGAGCGCCACGGCATCCCGCTGCCCAAGAGGAACGACCTGAGCGATGAGGAGGCGAAGAAGCGCGGCGGCATCTACGAGATGCACGAAACGGCCGCGAAGGCGTTCCGGGATCTGTTGTTTTCCGGCGCGGGGCAGGACGCGCGCGCCTACCTGCAGCGGCGGGGGTTGTCGCAGGCGGCGGCCGATGAGTTCGGCTTGGGCCTGTCGGACCGCGGCGGCCAGATGCTGGCGCGGCTCTTTGAGAAACAGGGTTTTTCCGGCGATGAGATGGAGGCCAGCGGCCTGGTGCTGCGGCGCAGCGACGGCAGCGGATTCTTCGACCGCTTCCGGGGGCGGCTGATGTTTCCGATTCATTCAGAATCCGGAAAGACCATCGCCTTCGGCGGGCGCGCCCTGGCCGAGGGAGACGAGCCCAAGTACCTGAACTCGTCCGAAACGGCCATCTACGTCAAGAGCCACGTGCTCTACAATCTGAACCGGGCGCGCAAGGCGGTGCAGGAGGCCGGCTTCAGCGTTCTTGTGGAGGGCTACATGGACGTGATCGGCGTCTACGCGGCCGGCGTGAAGAACGTGGTGGCGAGCTGCGGGACGGCGCTGACCAACTTCCAGGCGCGGAGCCTGCGGCGCCACGCCTCGGAGGTGGTGGTGAACTTCGACCCGGACAAGGCCGGGATGAACGCCACGGAGAAGTCGATCCCGATTCTGCTGGAAGAGGGGCTGCACATGAAGGTGTTGCACCTTGCCGGCGGTCTGGACCCGGACGAGTACATCAAGGAGTCCGGAGCGGACGCATACTCGGAGGCGCTACGCGGCGCCCGCGGCTACTTCCACTGGCTGGGGGACCGGGCGCGGGCGAGGTTCGATCTCAGGACGCCGGAAGGGCGGGTGGAGGCGTTCAAGTTCCTGCTCCCGTCCATACAGAAGATGCCGGACCGGCTGGACCGGTTGGCCGTGGCCAACGACGTGGCGGACTACCTGAGGATGGATGCGGGCGTGGTGCTGGACGAATTCCGCCGGGCCGCGGCCGAGAAGCGGGGGAAGGTGACCCGGCGCGAAGAGGTGTTCCTGGATCCGAAGGAGATGATTCTGCTCCACGCCCTGCTGGAAGATCCGGAGGCGCGCGTGGAGATTCTGCCGGTGCTGCGGCATTCAACCGTGGTGGACAGGTTCCGGTCGCGGGGCGTGTTCGAGGCCATAGTGAAGATGACCGACGCCGGCGAGACGCCGAGCTTCGGGGGGTTGGAGTCCCGGCTGTCGGAACCGGACCGCGCCCTATTGATTTCCCTGCTTTTTTCCGATGAGACGCTCAGCAGGGACTACACGACGGAACAGGCGGTGGAATGTGTGCGAAAACTGGCTATGGCGGAGAAGTCCTCGAAGCGCGATGAACTGCGCAGAAGGATGCAGGAAGCGGAGAGGTCGGGCAATCTGGAAGAGGCGTTGCGGGTGAATGAACAACTGCTCGGATTGGAGCGCGAAGGTTAGCCCTATCGAACCGGCGCGCTGTTGTACCATGAGTGAGGCGTAAGAACCGAGGGGTCTCCAGGCGAGGGTTTCAGTGGCATCGGAAGAACGATACAGCCGTTTTCAGAAACTCATCGAGATGGGTAAGGAAAAGGGCTACGTCTTGTACGACGACGTCAGTGAGGTACTGCCGGAGGAGCTCAATTCGGGTCCGGAGCTGGACGATCTTCTGGCCGGTCTGGACGAAGCCGGCGTGGACCTGCTGGAGGAACCCAAGCTCGATGCCGAGAAAAAGGGCGAAGAGGCGGAGGACCTGGCCGAGGCGGACCTGATCCAGGAGGCCTCGGAGAAAACCAACGATCCGGTTCGGATGTACCTGCGGGAGATGGGCACGGTGTCGCTGCTCACGCGCGAGGGTGAGATCGACCTGGCCCGGCGCATCGAGCATGGGCAGAAGCTGGTGGTGCGAGCGCTTTCCCGCTCGGCGCTGATTGTGCGCGAGGTGCTGCAGATCGCGCAGGAGGTGGAGGAAGGGCGCACCAGCCTGCGGGACGTGCTGTCCCTGCCGGATCTGCTCACCACCGATGAGGAGCTGGAGGGGTACAACGTCGAGTTCACCTCGGCGCTGGAGGAGGTATCCAAGCACCTGAAGAAGGCGCAGCAGGTGAGGGTCAAGCTGGCGGCGACGCCGCGCTCCACCAAGCCCAAGCAATACCGCTCGACACGCTGGCTGCTGGCGCGTACTCTGGTGAAGATCTCGCGGGCGATCCGGAAGATTCAGTTCAGCTCCTACACCTATCACCGGCTGTCCAACTGCCTGCGTTCCGCCGTTGAGCAGTTCGGCCCCATCGAGCACGAGATCGCGGCGCTGCAACGCTCGGCCGAGGGGGCCAACCGGCACGACGCGGCGGCGGCGCGGGAATTCCGCAAGCAGATGAAGGCGGCCGGCCAGCACGTGTTGGACCTGGAGCGCGAATACGGCGCCACGGCGACGGAGTTGCGGCGAACTCTGTCGGTGGCCGAGCGTGGGGAGACGGAGGCCGATTCGGCCAAGAAGCAATTGATTGAGGCCAACCTGCGGCTGGTGGTCTCCATCGCCAAGCGCTACACAAACCGCGGCCTGCACTTCCTGGACCTGATTCAGGAGGGCAACATCGGGCTGATGAAGGCAGTGGACAAGTTCGACTACCTGCGCGGATACAAGTTTTCGACCTATGCCACCTGGTGGGTGCGGCAGGCGATCACGCGCGCCATCGCGGACCAGGCGAGGACGATCCGGATTCCGGTGCACATGATCGAGACCATCAACAAGATGGTGCGCACGCAGCGGCAGTTGCAGCAGGAGTTCGGCCGCGAGCCGACCACCGAGGAACTGGCGCGGCGGCTGGACCTGTCGGTGCCGAAGGTGCGCAAGGTGCTGCGCATCGCTCAGGAACCGATCTCGCTGGAAACTCCGGTGGGCGAGGAGGAGGAGTCGCACCTGGGCGACTTCATCATCGACAAGCGGGTGGTTTCGCCGTCGGAGGCGGTGATCAATCTCAACCTGCGCGAGCAGACGGCGGAGGTGCTGAAGACGCTCAGCCCGCGCGAGGAGAAGATCATCAAGATGCGCTTCGGCCTGCAGGACGGCAGCGAGCACACGCTGGAGGAGGTGGGGCAGCACTTCGCGGTGACCAGGGAACGCATCCGGCAGATTGAAGCCAAGGCTCTGCGCAAGCTGCGCCATCCAAGCCGCAGCCACAGGCTGCGCGCCTTCCTGGAGCACGGCCCTCAGGAGTAGAGTCGCGGGTCGATAAGACCGGCGATGCACTCAGGCGTCAGGTGCGTCCACGGCTCGCCGCGGCGGATCAATTCGCGAACCGCGCTGGATGAGACATCCAGCCAGCCTTCACCCAGAGCCAGCGAATGGATGCGGGCCGCCAACGCCGGTGGCGGAACATAGGGCCCGTTGCGCGGGGCCACGAGCAGTTCGAACTCCTCCAACTGCCGGGCGATGCCCCGCTGCGGACCATAGTCCCATCCGATGATGCGCTCGGCGGCGTCGCGGCCGCAGACCAGGAAGACTCGCGCGGCGCCGGTGGCGGCGCGGCATTCACGCGCCATGTCGATGAAGAGTCCGCCCTCGGTCACTGCGGCGGAGAGCTGCTCGCCGCGGGCGCAGGCCTCGAGCCAGTGCGCCCGCCGGTGAAGGTCGGGCCCTTCGAACTCCTTGTGCGGGAAGACGCGCGGCAGCAACAGGACCGCGTCATCAACCCATGCGAGGGCGGCGCGCGCCATGGCGAGGTGGGCGCGTGTGGGCGGATTCCAGGCGCCGGGGAGCAACGCCAGGCTGGAGGCGCCCGGCCTGGCTCGGTGCAGGAATTCCATGACATCATCGTAGCGGGTACCTTCATGAAAATTACGCGGGTCGACGCAATCGCCATCTCCATTCCGCTGCCGAAGCCGGTGGCCGACGCGGTACGCCTGATCACGCACCGCGATCACCTGATTGTGACGGTCCACACCGGGGACGGCCTGTCCGGGTTGGGCTTCACGCTGGGATACGACGGGTCGCGGGCGATGGTGTCGCTGGTGGACCAGATCTTCCGCCCGATCCTGGAAGGCGCCGATGCGCTGGAGACTGAGCGGCTGTGGGCGGAGATGTACAGGCAGTCGATCCAGGCGGGCCGCCGCGGCGCGGCGCTGCGGGCCATCAGCGCCATCGACATCGCGCTGTGGGACATCCGTGGCAAGGCGGCGCGGCTGCCGGTGATGGAGCTGCTGGGCGTGCATTCGCGCCGCCTGCGCTGCTACGCGACGGGAGGCTACTACCGCGAAGGGCAGTCGCTGGACGACCTGGTTCGCGAAACCTCGGCGGTGGTGGAGCAGGGCTTCACCGCGCTGAAGCTAAAGGTCGGCGGGATGAGCGCGCGGGAGGACGCCGCGCGCATCGGCGCGGTGCGGCGCGCGCTGGGCGACGGCGTGGACATCCTGCTGGACGCCAACGGGGGCTGGAAGACCGCGCCGGAGGCGATCGCGGCGATGGACCGGCTGGAGGAGCATACGCCCTACTGGATCGAGGAGCCGGTACGCGCCGACAACCTGACGGCAATGGCCAAGATCGCCGAATCGATCCGCACGCCGGTGGCGACGGGCGAGCTGGAAGCCACGCGTTGGGCCTTCGCGCAGTTGCTGGAGACGCGCGCGGCGGAGATCCTGCAACCGGACGTGACTGTGGTGGGCGGCGTGAGCGAATGGCTGAAGGTGGCCCATATGGCCGCGGCGTTTGACGTGCCCGTGGCGCCGCACTACAACTGGGACTTTCACACGCAGTTGTGCGCGGCGACGCCGAACGCCATCTTCGTCGAGTACTTCCTGGCCGCGTCCGGCGTAAAGATGTTCGACAGCGTGCTGGCCAACCCGATGAAGCCGGCGGGCGGCTACCTGGAGCCGAGAACGGCGCCGGGATTCGGAATCGAGTTGATTCCGGCGGAGATCGAGCGGTACCGCATCGCCTGAGGGCGGCGGAATTGCTCTACAGTGGAAGTACACAATGTTCACCTGGATCTGTCCCCAATGCGGCAGCGAAGTGCCGCCTTCGTATTCGGAGTGTCCGGCCTGCGTCGAACGCCGGCAGCAGGCGGGGCAGCCCGCAGAGCCGCCGCCGCCTCCACCTCCGCAGACGCCTCCGCAAGCGCCTGCGAGCTATCAGCAGCCGGCCTACCAACAACCGCCCGTCTACCAACAGCCTCCGCAGCCGCAGTACGCGCCGCCACCGCAGGCCGTCTATACGTTGCAGGAGCAGAAGAAGGGCATGCCCACCTGGCTGGTGGCGCTGCTCACCATCGCCGTGCTGGGCGGCGCGCTGTTCGGCGTGTACCGGCTGGTGGACGGCAGGAATGGCGCAAAGCCGGCGCCCAAGGCCGCGGGCGTAAAGAAGGAAGAGGCTGGCGGGCATCCCTACGCCAAGCACATCGAGGTGGTGGGAATCCGGCTGCTGGAGAGCAATTCCAAGAAGTCCCTGGTGCGCTACACCGTCATCAACCACTCCCCAGTTGACCTGAGCGGCCTTGAATTGACCGTAACGCTGACGGAAACCACCTCCGAGCCCGGCGCCGCCCCGCTGGCGGTGATCGCCGCCAAGGTGGGCGCAATTGCGGCGTACGGCGTGAAGGACATGGAGTCCCCCTTGGAGACGAAGTTGAAGGTGTACGAATTGCCCGACTGGCAGTTTGTGAAGGTAGCGTTCGAGATCACGGCGCCGAAATAGCGCGCTGTTGAGCGGCGGTCCAACGGCAGGCGCCGCCGGCAGGCAGCGGTTCGCCGAGCCGCGCGAGATTGAGCCGGGCGTCGAACAGGCAGGGATTCTTTTCCAAAGCGCGGCGGAAATCGGCGATGGCTGCGTCGCGCTGTCCCAACAGCAGCAAAGCCAATCCGCGGTTGTGAACGGCGGACGCGGAGGCGGGGTCGAGCGCCAGGGCGCGGCCGAATTCAGCCAGCGCCTGGGCGGGGCGGCCGGCGCGCATGTGTGCGATACCAAGATCGGCGGCGATGTCCGCATCGTCGGGCGCGAGGTGGCGGGCCTCTTCGAGCAATTGCAGGGCCTCCCCGGGGGGCAGGATGCGCGCGAGCTGGCGCTTGGGGCGGATCTTCCCGGGGGCCTGGCGCGCAGCCTCCAGCCAGAGCTGGTGCGGATCCTGCCAGACGCGCGTCTGGGCCACGCTGAGAACGCACAAGGCGACCGCATAGCCCCAAAGCAGCCATTTGCTGCCGCGGCGCAGCACGAGCCCGAAGGCGGCGGCGAAGCAGAGCAGGGGAAGGTACATGCGGCGGTCGGCCGACAGGTCGGCGGCCGGGAAGACCGACGAACTCGGCAGGAGCAACACCAGGCCGGAGAGGATCCAGAAACCCGGTTGAGCCGCCCGGAACGCGCGCCAGCAGAGCAGTGCGACGACGGAGATGACACCCCAGGCCAGCGCGGCGGCCAGCGGCGAGGTGCGCACCTCCGCGTCCACGGTGAGGCCCAGCGGGGCGAGGGCCAGCCAGAGGTAGCGCAGGATGGCGACGCCCTGGTAGCTGAAGTAGTCGAAGGACCCGATGCCGGCTTGCGCACCGGCGCCGGATCCGGCGATGGAGGAGGCGGCCCAGGCGGCACGCGCACCAGCCGCGGCGGCCAGGGCCAGCATCGTCGAGAGCGGCGCCAGTACGATGCGCTTCCGGCTGGTGGACCATTCGAGCAGCGCCAGCACCAGCGGAAACGCGGCCACCTCCTCCTTGGCCAGAAGCGCGAAGCAGAAGGCGGCGGCGGCCGCCCAGCGCCGGCCGCCCAGCCAGAGCTGAAGGCTCAGCAGGCAGAGCACGGCGGCCAGCAGCGTGGCGCGCGCGAAGACGTAGACGACGGCCTCCGTCTGGAGCGGATGGACGGCGAAGAGCGCCGCGGCTACGTACGCCGCGCGCCGCGGGAGCAGTTCGAGCAGCACGCCGCCTATCAGCCACACGGCGAGCAGATGCAGGGCCAGGCTGAAGAGATGAAAGGTCCAGGGCTCGTGCGAAACCTGCACGTTCGCCCAGAAGGTGAGGAAGGTGAGCGGCCGGGTTTGAAGGGGATCGAAGGCATGGCGCCAGCCCGACGGCGAATCGAGGCTGGGGTCGGCGAGCAGTGAGAAATCGTCAAACTGGAAGGGCGCCCACAGCGCGCCGCCGAAGGCAATCAGGGCGGCCAGAACGAGGAGGAGGCGGAATCGCAATGCTACTATGTTAGAGCAAAAGTGCCCCCTCAACCCGCTATGAGCAAGCCCACGCGGCCGCGCACCGTGGCCGAACGAAAGCAACGCGTCGAGGGCATCCTGAAGGCCCTGGACAAGCGTTATCCGAAGGCCGTTTGCGCGCTCCGCCACAACGGCGCGTGGCAGTTGCTGGTGGCGACGATCCTGTCGGCGCAGTGCACCGACGAGCGGGTGAACAAGGTCACCCCGGCGCTGTTTGAAAAGTATCCGGAGATGGCGGACTTCGCGTCGGTGAGCCAGGAAGAACTGGCGCGCGACATCTACTCCACGGGCTTCTTCAACAACAAGGCGAAGAGCATCATCGGCGCGGCGAAGAAGCTCCTGGACGAGTTTGGCGGCGAGATCCCGCGCGCCATCGAGAGCCTGTTGACGGTGCCCGGCGTGGCACGGAAGACGGCGAACGTGGTGCTGGGCACGGCGTTCGGCATCGCCAGCGGCGTAGTGGTGGATACGCACGTCGCGCGCATCAGCCGGCGGCTGGATCTGACCAACGAAACGGACGCGGTGAAGATCGAGCGGGACCTGATGAAGACAGTGCCGCAGGCAGGCTGGGTCCAGTTTTCACACCAGATGATTCACTTCGGGCGCGAGATCTGCGAAGCGCGCAAGCCCAAGTGCGGAATCTGCCCGGTTTCCGGCCTCTGCTACGCCAAGGACAGGACGGCGCCATGAGACGGGCCTGGCCGGCGCTGTGCTGCCTGTTGCTGTGCGGATGCGTAAAGTACCCCGAGCCCTACCGCCCGCCGGAGCAGCGCAAGCCGCTGGAACTGCGCGACGCGACGCGATTGGGCTATTTCACCGCAATGAACTCGCCGCATGCGCCGGAGCATTTCGTCAGCGACGTGCTGCCTGAACTGCACGACGGCGCCTGGCGCTGGGTGATGCAGTGCCCGACGTTCCAGTTCCAACTTCCGGTGACCCGCTCCATGCGGCTGCTGGCGGACATCACCGTGCCCGAGATCACATTCAAGCAGACCGGGCCGGTGCAGATCACAGTGCATGTGAGCGGGCGCCTGCTGGGGACCATCGAGGTGGCCAAGCCGGGGCAATTGCAGTGGGAAAAAGACGTGCCCGAGGGCTGGCTGACGACGGAGCGGCCGGTGCTGGTGCGGATGGCGATCGACAAGCTCTGGACGTCGCCCGAGGACGGAGCGCGGCGCGGCTTCATCATCACCCGGCTGGGATTCGTGCAGTAGGCGCAATCCATGCCGAAAGCGGTCTCCATCCTCTTTGGGGCGCTGTTCACGGTGGCGGTGGCCTACTCGCTGGGTGCACTGCTCGTGCAGCAATTGAAGGCGCCGTTCAAGCGGGAGGAGCGCCCGCTCTTCGCTTTCGCCGCCGGCAGCGCGCTGCTCAGCCTGGCGATGTTCCTGCTGGCCGCGCTGCACCTGGTGCGCGACGGCGTGCTGCTGTGCGCGGGGGCGGCGGCGCTGGGCGCGGCATGGCGGCTGGGAGCCTTCCGCCACGAAGGCGAGCGGCTGCCGGCTCTGCCGCGGGCGTGGGCCTGGCTGTTCTGGAGCCTGTACGCCACATGTGCGACGATGTGCGTGCTCCACGCGATGGCGCCGGAGTGGAGTCCCGACGGCAGCAGCTATCACCTGGGCGTGGTGGCGCATTACTACAGGGCGCACGGTTTCGCGAAGCTGACGTCGAACATGTACGCCAACCTGTCGCAGGGCGTGGAGATGCTGTTCCTGCACGCCTGGGCGTTCGGACGGCACTCGGCCGCGGCGCTGGTGCATTGCGCGTTTCTGCTCTGCCTGCCGCTGCTGATGCTGCGCTTCGGCCAGCGCGCGGGCTTCCCGCAGGCGGGCGCCGCGGCAGGCTTGTTCACATTCCTGAGCCCGGTGATGATGGTGGACGGATCCAGCGCCTACATCGACGTGGCCGTGGCCTGCACGCTGTTCGCGCTGTTCTACCTGTGCGAGATCGACGCGCCGCCGGCGCTGATCGGCGTGCTGGCCGGCGCCTGCTACGCGATGAAGTACACGGCCTTTCTGGCGCTGGCCTACGTCGTGATCCGCTATGCGTTCAAGCGCCGATGGCGCGATCTGGCCGTCGTAGTGCCGGCGGCGCTGGTGTTCATCCTGCCGTGGGCGGCGCGCAACTGGATCTGGTTTGGCAACCCGTTCTCGCCGCTCATGAACGCCTGGTTCCCGAACCCGTACGTCCACGTGAGTTTCGAGCGGGACTATGGACAATGGATGCGCAACTACGTGGGCCTGGAGAGCCACTGGCAACTACCGCTGGAATTGACCGTGCGCGGCCAGGTGCTGGGCGGGTTGCTGGGCCCGCTGTTCCTGCTTTCACCGCTGGCGCTGCTGGGACTGCGTTCCGGCGCCGGCCGCAGGGCGCTGGCCGCAGCCGCGCTGTTCGCGCTGCCGTTCGGGCTGAACGTGGGGACCCGATTCCTGATCCCGGCGCTGCCGTTTGTGTCGTTCGCGCTGGCCGCGGGCTTGCCTCCTATCATCCTGCCGACGCTGCTGTCGGCGCACGCCCTGCTGAGCTTTCCGGACATCCCACGGAACTACTGCGCGCCGTACGCCTGGCGCATCGCCGACATCCCTTGGCGCCAGGCACTGCGCATCGAGAGCGGACACTCGTGGCTCTCGGAAAAGTTTCCCCAGTACCGCATCGCGCGCATGGTCGAGCGGGCTGCCGGGCCGGACGCGATGGTCTTCTCGTTTACTCCGATCGCCGAAAGCTACACGTCGCGCGAGATCATGGTGGGCTTCCAGAGCGCGCGCGGGGAGTCGATCAGGGACCTGATTCTCAGCGCGTTGATCTCCGACTACCAACCGACCAACCAGTTGGAGTTCACTTTTCCCCGGCAGGCCCTCAAGGCGGTCCGCGTCGTCCAGACCGCGGCCACGGGGCCCCGCCTGACGGAGTCCCGGGACATCTGGAGCATCGGCGAATTCCGGGTGGCCGGCCGGGGACAGACCATCATCCCCGGGCCTGAGTGGCGGCTGGAGGCGAGGCCGAACCCCTGGGACGTGCAACTGGCGTTCGACAACCTGCCGCTGACGCGCTGGCGCTCGTGGGAGTGGATCCGTCCGGGGATGTACGTGCGGGCGGAGTTCGGCCGGGCGCTGGTTCTGGACACAGTGCGGTTGGAGGCGAGCCCGGATCAATACACGGTGCGGCTGCGCGTCGACGGCCAAACCGATGCGGGAGAGTGGAAGACCCTGGCCACCGAGCCGGTGGCCACGGGCCTCCCCCCGCCGCTGGGCTTGCGCAGGACGGCGATAGAGGAAGCCCGCCGCCGCGGCGTGACCCACCTGCTCGTCGCCGAAGGCGACTTCGGCTGGGAGGACTTCCGCCAGAAGGCCGGCCTGTGGGGCATCCAGGAGGCGGGAGCGGTGGACAACGTGCGGCTGTACCGCATCGAGTGACGTCTGCCGCCCGAATCTACTTCTCGCCCCAGATCCAGCGGGTGAACCAGCGCAGGTTGTCCTCCAGCACGTGCTGGCCCTGCTTGGGTTTGTTGATGCCGTGCCCGAATCCCTTGTAGACCACCAGCCGCGCCTCCACGCCCTGGTCCCGCAAGCCCTGGTACAACTCGTAAGCGTTGGGAAGCGGCACCCGCTTGTCGTTTTCCCCGTGCTGGATCAAGGTGGGGGTCCGGGCCTGCTTGATGTTGGTGATGGGCGAGGTCCTGGCGTAGACGGCGGGGTCGTCCCAGGGTGTCGCTTGCAGGTACTGGCGGGTAAAGGGGTGGATGTCGGTGTTGACGTAGTAGGTCATCCAGTCGCTGATGCCGGCGCCGACACTGATGGCCTTGAACCGGTCGGTGTTGGTGGTGAGGAAGGCGCTGATGTAGCCGCCCTGGCTCCAGCCCATGGCGCCCATACGCGCCGGGTCCACCATGCCCTGGGCGATGAGGTGGTCCACGCCGCTCATCACGTCCCACATGTCCCCGACGCCCAGGTTGCGCACATTGAGCGAGCGGAACTTCTCGCCGTAGCCGGCTGAGCCGCGATAGTTCGGCCGCAGCACCAACGCACCCTTGGCCACGAACTGCTCGATCGGGTAGGCCCAGTCTGGGCCGCGGAAGGGCCGGTCCACGCCGGTGGGCCCGCCGTGAATCACCACCAGAAGCGTGTACTTCCTCCCGGGCTCGAAGTTGGCCGGCTTGACCAGGACTCCCTCGATTTCGGCGCCGTCCTTCGACTTCCACGAGATCACCTCGCGGTTACCCAACTGGAACTCCTTGTACTGCGCGTTGAAATCCGTGATCGCCCGCGGCTGGAACGGCGCCGCGGCGGAAACGTACACCTCCGTGAACGCATTGAACGCACTGCCGCCCAACGCCACGGTGTGCCTGTCCTTGGAGAACGAAACGCCGGTCACGGCAAACCTGTCGTCGCCGAACATGCGGCGGTAGGTACCCTGCTTGGGATCCAGCAGGAACACCACATTACTGGTCTTCTGCGCGGCGCCGAACCAGATGCCCTCTTCAGACCACTGGATCAACCGCGGCTCCTCGTCGAAGTTCTGCGTCAGCACGCGCGGCTCGCCCCCGGCCGAGGGCACCGCTGCCAGGCGGTCGTTCTTGAAATAGTGGAACCGCTCTGCGTTGGCGGTGCTGTAGGCGATCCAGGCGCCATCGGGCGACCACTCGGGAGCGGAGTCGGGACCGGGTGTCGACACCACCTTCTTCACGGCCTTGTCCGCCACTGCGACCACGTAGATGTCGCTGGAGTCTTCGACGTTCGGGACGCCCGCCGAAAACGCGATTCTGGCCCCATCCGGAGACCAGGAGAAGGCGTTCACGTTGAAGCTTTCGCCCTTGGTCAACTGTTCGACCTTCGCCTTGGCGCCCGCCTCGGCGGGCAGCTCGGCGACGTAGAGGTGCGCGTAGCGGGCGTCCTGCTCCACAACTTCGAACTCGCCGAACTTGTCCTTCCGCTCCTTGGCCTCTTTCGGCTCGGCGCCCTGCGACGTGAAGGCGATCTTCCGGCCGTCGGGCGACCAGCGGTAGCCCTGGACTCCGCCCTCGTCGGCGGTGAGCGCCCAGGCTTCCCCGCCCCGCGGCGAGACCAGCCAGACCTGGTTCTTCCCGTCCCGGCTGGTGGTGAAGGCCAACCAATCGCCGGCGGGCGACCACTCGGGCGACGCCGCGCTCTTCTTCCCGCGGGTCAATTGGAACCGCTCCGAGCCGTCCGCCCGCGCCACCCACACCTGCGTCTTGTATTCGTTGTCGTCCCAATCCGTCTCGCTCACCGTGTAGGCCACCAGTTTGCCGTCCGGCGACAGCCGCACCGCGCCCGGCGACTGGAAGCTGAGCGATTGGCGGGCGTCGGGAGCACGGAGAGTCTGCGCCCAGCCAACGACAGCGAACAAAAGGAGAACAGAAGCTTTGCCCATGGCTCATTCTGGGCCACGGGTGCGCGACATAGAAGTGGAAGATCAGGCGGCGCGTGAGCGGGATTCCCAATAATCCTCGAAGCGGCCGCTGAGGCGGTAGCAGCGCAAGGCGAGGATGGCATTGGCCCCGCGGACGGACCAGAACATGCCGGAGCA
>JACRBC010000029.1 GCA_016213245.1 Candidatus Solibacter usitatus
CGGTGAAGTTCGACCACTTCTCCGGCAGGTCGTCCTGCGCGAAAATTGCCGATACCGGGCACACCGGAACGCACGCCCCGCAGTCGATGCACTCCACCGGATCGATGTAGAGCAGCTCCGCTGTCGCAAAGGCCGGCTCGTCCTTCTTCGGATGAATACAGTCCACCGGGCAGGCGTCCACGCACGCCGTGTCTTTGGTCCCGATGCAAGGTTCAGCGATGATGTAGGCCATGTTTGTCACCCCTCTTTAGGTGTAGCTTGTTACCGACCGGACGTTGACCACGAATATATCATAGCCCCGCAAAGTGAACAATTTTCAGCGTTTAGGGTCCGATCCATCCGATCCGGGCCGTTTCTTTCCCGGCCCCCGCCGCCGCGCCGCAATTGAGGCAACCGCTGGCTGCTCAGTGGCTTACAATGGTGTCAATGATCCCTAGGGTCCGCAAGGCAGTCTTCCCGGCCGCCGGCCTCGGCACGCGCTTCCTGCCCGCCACCAAGGCCATGCCCAAGGAGATGCTTCCGCTGGTCGACAAGCCCCTCATCCAGTACGGCATCGAAGAGGCCGTCCAGTCCGGCATCCATAACATCGTCATCGTCACCGGCCGCGGCAAGAGCGCCATCGAGGACCACTTCGACGTCAGCTTCGAGCTCGAGCAACTGCTCGAATCCCGCGGCAAAACCAGCCTGTTGGCCGCCGTCCGCGGCATCTCCGACATGATCGATGTCGCCTACATCCGCCAGAAGGAGGCCCTCGGCCTCGGCCACGCCGTCCTGCGCGCCCGCGAACTGGTCGGACCCGAGCCCTTCGCCGTCGTCCTCTCCGACGACGTCATCGACGCCCCCACCCCCTGCCTCCGCCAGCTCACCGCCGTCCACGACGCCTACCTCTGCCCCGTGCTCGCGCTCATGGAGGTCCCCGGCGACAAGATCTCCTCCTACGGGGTGGTCGATGCCGAACTGGTCGAGGATGGCGCCACCGGCGGCCGCCTCTTCCGCATCCACGACCTCGTCGAAAAGCCGGCCCCCCAGGATGCCCCTTCCAACCTCGCCATCATCGGCCGCTACATCCTCACCCCCGACATCTTTGACTCTCTGGACACCATCCAGCCCGGCAGCGGCGGCGAAATCCAGCTCACCGACGGTCTGCGCCACCTCCTCCGCAGCCGCCCCATCTACGGCCTGAAGTTCGAAGGCCGCCGCTTCGACGCCGGCGACAAACTCGGTTTCCTCAAGGCCACCGTCGAGTTCGCCCTCAAGCGCCCCGGCCTCGGCGAGTCCTTCCGCGACTACCTGAAGACCATCCGGGTTGAATAGGCTAACCCCGTGACCCCCGTCCCCATCGACCTCCCCCTCCGGCCCAGCGAAGCCGCGGCCCTGGCGGAGCTGATCCTCGAGCACCTGGCGGGACGATCCCTCACCGACGACATCCGCAACCGTCTGGCCGGCCACGCCTCCACCCTCGCCCTCGCGACCATCCGCCCCTTTTTCGGCTCCTTGCAGCCCGACCCGGTCCACTCCGACGCCTACTATCTCGCCGTCGACGCGCTCTCCGGTTCAACCGCCGAACCGCTCCTGCTCCATTTCGCCCCCAGCACGGCCCCGGCCAGCGCCCTGTTTCCCAAGCCGCTTCTGATCGGCCGCATGCGGCCCGGCGGCGGCCGGGAGATCATCATCAACGCCGTCCGCTTCTCACCCGATGATGCCGGTTCGGTCGAGGCCTACGCCCGCCGCCTCGCCCCCGCGTTCCTCCCGCGTCCCCACGGCCTGGTGCCTGCTCTCCAAGTGGAGCTCGACCACCCCCAGGACGCCGCCCCCGCCACCTTCCTCGCCTTTCGCTCCGTCTTCAAGACCACCGGCCACAACGTGGCCGCCATCGGCCTGCCGCCCACGGCCGCCGCTTTCTGGCGAACCGTCTGGGCCGCCATTCGCTCAGGCTTCCGCGAAGGCTACACCATCGGCGGCGCGCCCGGACCGGAATCGGCCCGCCTCTTTACGCGCTTCACCCTCGCTCACGCCGATCTGGACGCCGCCTGCGCCGCCCTGCGCTCCACCCGCGGTCCGGCCCCCTTTGATCTCGAGGTGGACCTCTCGTCCCTCGACACCAGCCGCGCCCTGGCGGCCATCGAAAGCCTGAAGTCCTCCCCCCACCAGATCCAGTCCATCCGCCTCGCGGCCGGCCTGGCCGATCTGCCCGCCGCCTGCGCCGCCGTCAATGCCTTGGGCGCCCTCCCCGCCGTGCGCGCCGAGGATCCCTCGCCCGAACTCCTCGCCGCCCTCCGTCAGGCCACTCACGGCCGCCTGCTGTTCACCGCTCCCCTGCGCACACCCGGCTCCTCCAGCGTCCTCGCCCTTCTCGCTGCGCTGCGTTAGGCGCGCGCAGGCGTCGCCAGGATGAGCGCCAGGATGAAGGCCAGGATCGCCGCCAGCATCACGCGGACCTTCATGGCACACTCCCTCCTACCGGGGATTCTCGCCCTGCCATGCGCCGGTGTCAATGGGCCCCGCGCCCCGATCTACATGTAGGGCATCGGCGGCGTCTTGCCCTGCAGCCGCGCGTACACAGTCAATGCCCCGCGATGGTGCGCCGTGTGATCGGTCATCGCCCCGAGGATGCTGGCGCGTGGCATGCCCCCCATGATCGGCCCCGCCGGCAGTGCCGCGGCCCACTCCGCCTCGCTGTGCGCTTCCACCGCGGCCTTGGCCCTTGCCATCGCGTTGGCAAACCACTCCCGGGCGTGGCTGATCGTCGTCACCGCGCGCACCTGCTTCTCCATCCCCTCCCAGTCCATCGTGAAACCGCCCTCGGCGAATGCGCCCGTCATAAACCAGTCGACGGTCTGCGCGACGTGCGCGATCTGGCCTGCCGCCGTGAACATCCCCTCCGCCGGGCAGACCCCCGAATCGCCGTCGTCCAGGCTCCCCGTCGACCGGTCAAAAAACTCCTGCATGGCGTGCAGTTGCCCCAGCATGATTTGCTTGTTCATGGTCTTCCTTTCTGCGGTAAACCATGATCGCCGACAAGCCCGGCGAACTCAAGTAAATTTGCTGTCCCGCTCAGCCTGCGGCGGCCGGCTGGCGGTGGGACGTTGCGGAGGCCAGGAATTGCAGCAACAGCAGGTCCGAAGGCTGGAACGACGTCATCGGCAGGTTGGACAGTTCGTCCTCGCTCTCCACGATGTGCCGCCGCACCAGCACCCTGAACTCCTCCAGGCTGATGCCCAGCGCGTGCGCCGCCTCGTTCTCGGTGAAGTAGCCCTTGCTCGGCCGGGGAAACAACATGGTTGAACTCATTCCGCCTCTTTACGGATTGTAGGCCCCCCTGGGCCTCCGGCAGAATCGGGGAATCCTCTGAGTTCGCCTCTCAGTGAGCTGCCGCCGCGCGTTTCCCGCCCGATTTCCGTACTAAGGCCGGCCTAGCCTAAATCGTCATGGCCAGGTAGCCGCCATCCACCCGCAAAATCGATCCCGTCACGAAACCCGACGCCTGCTCCGACGAGAGATACACCGCCGCGCCCACCAGTTCGGAGGCCTCCCCGTACCGGTTCATCGGTGTGTGCCGCATGATCGACGCCACCCGCTCCTCGGTCAGCAGCTTGCGATTCTGCTCGGCCGGGAAGAAGCCCGGCAGGATCGCGTTCACCCTTACGCCCTGCGTCGCCCACTCCCTTGCCAGGAACTGGGTGATCTGGTTCACTCCGCCCTTGGCCACCGAGTAGGTGAATACCTTCGACAGCGGCGGACCCGACGACGCCGAAGAGATGTTGATCACCGACCCGCCGTTGCCGGGCTTCACCATGTGCGCCCCGAACACCTGGCAGGCCAGAAACACGCTCTTCAGGTCCACATCGATGATGCGCTGCCACTCCTCTTCGCTGATCTCAAAGAACGGCGTGCCCGAATTGATGCCGGCCGCGTTGACCAGGATATGCGCCCCGCCCAACTCCGCCAGCATTGTCTCCAGCGCCCGCTGCAAGTCCGCCTTCTTGGTCGCATCCACCTGAATCCCCAGCCCCCGCCGCCCCAGTTCCCGCACCTGCGCCGCCCGGGCCGCGGCGGCATCGGCGTTGAAGTCCAGAATCGCCACGTCGGCCCCGGCACGAGCCAGACCCAGCGCCATTTCGCCGGCCAGCACGCCGCCGCCGCCCACCACGGCCGCCACTTTCCCGGTCAGGTCGAATAGTCCGGACATAGTCACCTCTGGTGCTGTTATATCATGCCCGTGACATATCAGTGCCAACCCACCGCTCCCCCTAGCACCAAAGTACTGGGCCATTCACCACCGCCACTGAGGGCTTCACCTGTTGCAGTTGCCCACCCGCCATCCGAGACTGGAGGGGCAGGACTCCATGCAGCGCCCCGGCCACGATCAATGGAAATCCACCGAAGTGGCGCGCCTCCTCGCCCTGGTCGAGTCCGAGCGCCGCTACTACCAGGACATCTTCGCCGTCCTTCCCCTTCCGGTCGCTCTGGTCGACCCTGCCTGGAACCTCTCCGCCGTCAACCGTGAGTTCCGCCGCCGCTTCGCTCTCGAACACAGCGACCTCTCGCGCCTCCGCCTCCCCGAGCTGTTTCCCGATCCCGCTCTGGAAGCCGCCCTGGCCGAAGTCCTCAGCACCGGACAGCCGCAGGACTGGCTCTCCACCGCGCCCCCCGTTCGGGTCTCCATTCTCCGCATGCCAGGCTGGCAGGCCGGCTCGGAGGACGAACTCCTGCTCATCTTCCAGCCGGCCGGGCCCGCGGACGCCGCTCCCGCGCACCGCGTCGAGCGCGAAACCATCGAAGACGCCAAGCGCGGCGCGGTCGAGCGCCTCAGCGCCCGGCTGGCCCACGTCGCCAACAACCTGCTGATGATCATCGGCGGCTATTCCGAAGAGCTCCTCCTGAGCCTCCCCGAACCCGACCCCCGCCGCGACGATGTGCAGCAGATCATCAACGCCTCCCAGCGCCTTGGCGCTCTCACGCGCGACCTGACCACCCTCACCCGGCCACCCGCTTACGACGTCGGCGACTTCCCCCTGGCGGCCTTCCTTCGCACCATGGCCACCCGGCTCGCCTCAGACGGCCTTGTCTGCGGCGAGGCGCCCGCCGATCTCCGGGCCCAAACCGCCCCCGTCCTCCTGGGCCAGATCATCTTCGAGGCCGTGCGCTATATCAAGCCTCACGCCGCCGGCGCCCCGCTGAAGCTCGAAGCCCGGCCCTCGGGCGCCGATCAGGTCGAGATCACCCTCTCCTTCAACCCGTCAGCCCTCAACGACGACGCCCGCGAGCGCTTCTTCGAGCCCTTCGCCGGCGAAAAGCTCGGCGCCGACCCCCCTCTCGGCCTCGCCGGGCTCGTCGCCCCCTGGCGCAGCCTGGGCGGACTCATCTTCCTCGACGACGATCGCCTGGCCCTCACCTGCCCCCGCGCCGTCGCCCCGCCCGAACCCGAGTTTGCCGCCACTGTCCTCCTGGTGGAAGACGAGCCTGGCATCCGCTCGCTCATCGTCAAGGCGCTTGAGCGCAGCCGCTATCGGGTGGTGGAGTGCGGCTCACCGGCCGAAGCCCTCGCCGCGCTGTCCGCCATGCAATCCTCCGGCGCGCGCCCCGATGTGCTCGTCACCGACCTCATGGTCCCCGGCATGACAGGCCGCGAGCTTTCCGAGCGCGTTCGCGCCACCCTTCCCTCCATCCCCGTCCTGTTCATCTCCGGCTACACCAGCGACGACGAACTGGCCGCCCGCATCGCCTCCGGCGATCTCCCCCCCGCCTCCCGCTTCCTCCCCAAACCCTTCACCGTCGCCCAACTGCTCGAGCAGGTGAAGGCGCTGCTCGCCTCAGGCCGTTAGCCACTCGCGGAACTCCCGCGCCTTGCGGTCCAGGTTCTCCTCCGACCCGCCACCCAGCAGCGGGCTGCACATCTCGTACGCCACCACTCCCCTGTAGCCGCCCTCACCCAGCACGCGCAGGAACGTCCGGTAGTCGATCATCCCGCGCCCCATGCTCACAGCCTGCACCGCCGCCGTACGCGCCTCGAAATTGACTTGCGCCGGGTTGTACCGGAACCGCGGCCGCCGCTGGTAGTCGGCCGCCGTGGTGTGCACCGTCCACTGCGCCATCACCCGCGCCGCCTCGGCCAGGTCGTCCCCCTGCAAGGCCGGCGTCCAGGCGTCGAAACACGCGCGGCAGTTGGGGTGGTCCACCTCCTCGAGCAGATCCCGCAGCGTCAGGTAGTGCGACGCCCAGTCGTGGTGGTTCTGCACTCCCAGCGTCACCCCGCAATCGGCCGCCATCGCGGCCGCCTCGCGCAGCGTCCCGGCCAGCGTGTGCGCCGGCCAGGATGGGTGCTCGTAGGCCGTGAACACGCGCACCACCGGCGCGCCCAGGTCGCGCGCCGCCCGGCACAGCCCGCCGATGTGCTGCAACTGGATCTCCCGCTGCGGGATCTCCGGATGCTCGGCGTCGCCGGAGAAGTTGTTGTACCCGGCGATCACCGCGCACCGCAGCCCGCGCGCCGCCATCTCCTCCCGCAGCCGCAGGCGCCGCTCGCGCCCGTAGTCCAGCAGGGACAAGTGCGGGCGCTTGGCCATCAGGATCACCGAGCCGTAGCCCAGCTCCGCCGCCTTGTCCAGAAAGCTCTCCAGCGTCAGCCGGGCTTGGCCGGGCCACACCCCGGCGTAGCTCACCGAATGTAAACATGCCTCGAACTTCTGATTTCCGGTCATCGGTCTCGATACTATCGAAATGAGGAGATCCCGTGTATAGCCTGTTTCAGGAGGTGGACGATTCCGCCCGCGACATCCGCCGCCGCTGGCCCGCCATCGGCCGCTACCTGCTCTCTACCGAAGCGCATGTGTATGCCTTCGCCATCGCGGCCAACGTGCTGCTCGCCTTCTGGCCGTTCCTGCTCGTTATGATCTCCCTGTTCCGGAACGTGCTCGCCTGGCCCGCCGCCGAGCTCGCCATCTACGTCGGCGTGAAGGACTACTTCCCCGGCCGCGTCGGCGGCTTTCTCTCTTACAACTTGCACGCCCTCGCCCCTGCCTCTCACAAGGTCGAGTGGCTCTCCCTCGCCCTCCTCCTCTTCACCGCCAACGGCGTTTTCCTGCCGCTGGAGGTCGCCTTCAACCGCGCCTGGGGCGTGAAGGTGAATCGCAGCCTGCTCAAGAACCAGGTGGTCAGCATGGGCCTGATCTTTGCCTGCGGCGGCCTGGCGCTGCTCTCCGCCGCCCTCGGCGGCGCCGCCCAGGCGGCCTGGCTCAAGGCCACCGGCCACGGCCTCAGCGCCCTGGAGGATCAGTTGACCGGCCTGGCCACCGCCGCCTCCGCCGCCCCGCCGCTGCTGATGCTGGCCGCCAAACTCGCCTCCATCCCCATGACCATCCTCTCCCTCGTGCTGGTCTACGTCTACCTGCCCAACACGAAGGTCTCCATCAAGCACGTCCTGCCGCGCGCCGTTCTGATCGGCCTCGCCCTGGAGGCGTTGAAGTGGATCAACCTCCTCATCTGGCCCTGGCTCTTCGCCAAGTTCAGCCGCGAATTCGGCGTCTTTGTGAACTCCGTGACCATCCTCACCTGGAGCTTCCTGGCCGGCCTGGTGGTGCTGGCCGGCGCCGAGTGGGTGGCCGGCAACTCCCACGACACTGTGACTCCGCCCCCTGCCTCCAGCGGCGATTCAGGATAGAATGGGGGGCGGAATCCGGTCCCCCGCGATCTCCCCGGTCCGAAATCCTTCCCGAGGTTAGAGCCCATGGCTGAATCGAACGACTTGACCCGCCGCGACGCCCTGAAGGTTGCCGGCGCAGCCGTCATTGCCGGCGCCCCCGCCATCCTTCCCGCCCGCGCGGCGACCAACTCCATCCAATTCGGGATGGTAGGCACCGGCAGCCGCGGCTCCTACCTGTTGAAGCACCTGAAGGGCATCGACACGGGCAAGTGCGTGGCCATCTGCGACCTGACCGACGACGCGCTGAACAAGGGCGCGCAGACGATCGGCACCAATCCGAAGCGGTACAAGGACTACCGCGAGCTGCTTGCGGACAAGGACGTGGAGGCGGTGTTCGTCACCACGCCGCTGTTCATGCACTACCCGGTCACGCGCGACGCGCTCGACGCCGGCAAGCACGTCTTCTGCGAGAAGAGCCTGGTCTTCAAGCCCGAGGAGGTGCACGCGCTGCGGGCGCAGAAGGCCTCCAAGCCGAAGCAGGTGTTGCAGACCGGCCTGCAACGCCGCTACAGCGCGATGTACCAGGCGGCGCGCGCCATGATCGAGAAGGGCCTGCTGGGCGATGTGACCTACGTGCAGGCGCAGTGGCACCGCAACCCCGGTTGGAAGATGAAGAAGGACGTGCCGAACGTCCGCATGGCGAACTGGCGGCTGTTCCGCGAGTACTCCGGCGGGCTGGTGGCCGAGCTGGCGTCGCACCAGATCGACGTGGCCGACTGGATGCTGGGCATGACTCCGGAAGCCGTGATGGGCATGGGCTCGCACGACTTCATGAACGACGGGCGGGACATTCTGGACAACGTCCAGCTCATCTACAAGTACCCGAAGGGCCGGCGGCTGGTGTGGACGGGCGTGCCGGGCTCGTCGCATTGGGCGGGCGTGGGCGGCCAGCGGACGGAGATGGGCGAGATCATCTGCGGGACGCAGGGGTCGATCCACATCACCATTGGGGACGACAACAACATGCCGATCGGGATGTGGTTCAGGGAGCCGGCCCCGCCGCCCAAGGTGGAACCGGCCGGCGCCAAGAAGAAAGAGGCTTTCAAGGCCGGGGCGACGATGGTGGCGGCCGCGGGCTCGCGTCCCCTGCCTATTCTGCTGAACAAGGACCTGATGACGGGCAAGGAGAGTTTCCTCGAGAAGGAGATGAAGTTCGCGCGGCTGTGGCTGTACCAGAAGGGCATCATGGTGCCGTTGGAGGAGCGCAACCCGGTGGACATCGAGCTGGAGTCGTTCTTCAACGATTGCCGGACGGGCGGCCACCCGAGAGCCGATATCGAGGTGGGGATGCAGGACTCCATCGCCGTGATCCTGTCCAACCTGGCGCTGGACGAGGGGCGCATGGTGCAGTTCTCCGAGATCGACAAGATGGGCAAGGGGGGCAAGCCCGCGCGGCGCCCCGGCGCATAGTTTGGGCGGGTGTGTGTTTTCAGTGGGATATGGCTTGGGGCTGTGAAATAGATTGGCGGCGGGCGCCCTTCTGCGCAGGCGGGTGAGGGCGGCAAGGATGCGGTTGCAGGCGGTGTGCAGCGGGGAAGCTGCGCGCGTATAGGCGTTCCACCAGGAGGTATTGCGGGCCATCCAGAGGAAGGCGCGGCCGAGGTGGGGGCCCGTGATTTCGAGGGCGGCATCGAGGGCGGCGGCGTGGAAGCGTTCCACGTACGAAAGCTTGGGCTGGAGGAACCACCACTCGAAGGTGAGGTTTCGTTCGAGGGGGTCCTTGATATGGGAGGCGCGGCGGGCGCACTCGGCGACGATTTCGGGGGGCTCGAGTTCGGCCTTGAGGGCCTTGGAGAAGAGGCCGTGCTTGCGGCCGTTCTGGGCGGAGCGGGCCTTGCCTTCCGGAGTGCGCGGGCCGGTGGACTTGAGGGCGTTGGCGCGGTTGGCGGCGAGTTTCTTTTCGGTCATGCGGATGAGAGACATGGTCGGGCTCCTTCATCTTCTTGCCGGCGCGAGGCGCTCAGCATGGGGGAGGGATACACCGGGCGGAGGGGGAACTGGGGGGCTTGGACCGCAAGTGGTTGAGGGGATTGAGAAGATTTTGGTGCGGCGGCGGTGATAGCTAAAGTTTTCATCGGCGGGGCGGGCTGGATTCGGGGCGGAGAGAGGCGGGCGTGGGCGCCCCGGTGGTGAAAACGCTCGATGAACGAAA
>JACRBC010000030.1 GCA_016213245.1 Candidatus Solibacter usitatus
TCGGGCGCGGGGATTCTGGGGGAGATGCTGGCCGCGGCGGTGAACGTGAACGGGATGCTGTGGCAATCCTGCCCGGCGGCGGTGGAGGTGGAGCAGGTGGTGATGGGCTGGCTGCGCCAGTGGCTGGGGCTGCCGGAAGGGTTTTTCGGGATGATCCACGACACGGCGTCGAGTTCGACGCTGCACGCGATTGGGGCGGCGCGCGCCGCGGCCGATCCGGGCTTGCGCGAGCTGGGGGGAGCGCCGGGGCTGGTCCTGTACACATCGGCGCACGCCCATTCCTCGGTGGAGAAAGGCGCGCTGGCGTTGGGGCTTGGCCAGGAGAACGTACGGAAGATCGGAGTGGACTCCGAGTACAGGATGTCACCGGCGCTGTTGGAGGCCGCCATCGGGAAGGACCGGGAGGCGGGCAAGCGGCCTTTCTGCGTGGTCTCGACAGTGGGCACCACGTCGGTGACGAGCGTGGATCCGGTGGCGCAGATCCAGGACGTGGCGGAGCGTGAGGGCCTCTGGCATCACGTCGATGCGGCCTATGGCGGCGGGGCGGCGATGCTGGATGAAAACCGCTGGATGCTCGCCGGGGCGGAGCGCGCGGATTCGCTGGTGTTCAACCCGCACAAATGGCTGTTCACGCCCATCGATTGCAGCGCGTTCTTCTGCCGCCGGCCGGAGGCGCTGAAGCTGGCCTATTCGCTGACGCCCCCATACCTGGCCAGCCGGCAGAATCCGCGGGCAGTGAACCTGATGGACTATCGCATCCCGCTGGGAAGCCGTTTCCGGGCGTTGAAACTGTGGTTTGTCATGCGCAGTTTCGGGCGGGACAAGGTGTGCGCGGTGATCCGCTCGCACATCGCGTGGGCGCGGGAGCTGGCCGCGGCGATTGAGGCCGATCGGCGGTTCGAGGTGGTGGCGCCCGTGCCGATGTCGCTGGTTTGCTTCCGGTTTCGGGGGACGGACGACGACAACCGCCGGCTGCTGGAGCGGCTGAATGAGTCGGGGGCGGCGTTTTCCTCGGGGAACGTGCTGGACGGCCGGTTCGTCCTGCGGATCGCGATCGGCAACCTGGGCACGACGCGAGAGGATGTGTTCATGACGTGGGAGAAGATCCGGGAGCTTGCGGAGGGACTGTGAAAGCGATTCTGGAGGGCCTGAAGACGTTCCAGACGACGGTATACGAGCGTCACCGCGAGCTGTTCGAGAGGTTGAGAACGAAGCAGGATCCACAGGTGCTGTTCATCACCTGCGCGGACTCGCGCGTGGTGCCGAACCTGATTGTGCAGGCCGAGCCGGGTGACCTGTTCACCGTCCGCAACGCCGGCAACATCGTGCCGCCGCGCGGGCAGGGCCCGGGAGGTGTGAGCGCATCGATCGAGTACGCAGTGGAGGCGCTGGGGGTTCGTGACATCATTCTGTGCGGGCACTCCAATTGCGGTGCGATGAGGGCCATTCTGCATCCTGAAACGGTGGCAGCCCTGCCCAACATGGCGGCATGGGTGCGTCATGCCGAGCCGGCGCGCAAGGCGGTGGAGCGCCTGTATCCCGGTGCGCAGGAGGAGGAGCTCATGGAGCGGATGGTGGAACAGAACGTGATCCAGCAGGTGAAGAACCTGCTCACGCACGAATGGATCGCCGAGCGCGTACGGGCGGGCAGGCTGGACATCCACGGCTGGGTCTACGATATCGGGACCGGGCGCGTGCGGGGGCTGGATGAGAGCGGCGAGGGCTTCTGTGAAACCGCGGCGGATGCGCCGGGCTCTCCGGAGGAGAAGCTGATGCTGTTCGAGCTGGAGAATCCGGGCTGAGCGGGGCTCAGCCGGCGACGGGAGCAGCCTGGCGGCCGAGTTCGCGAATCGCCTGATCGAGGTGGAGCAGGCTCTGTTGGACCAGTTGCAGGTCGGCGCGGGCGCCGGCGTCCTCCAGGGCGGAGGCGAAGCGGACGACGCCTTCGGCATTGATGACTTCGGCGGCGGCGCGGAGTTTCCGCGCCTCAATCTGAATGGCGGCCAGATCTCCCGCCTCGCAGGACTGCCGCAGCTCGTAGAGCCGTTGCGGTGAAAGCTGGAGGAAGAGATGGACCAATTCGCCCGATAGCGCGGGCTGTTGAGCCGGGCATGAATCCACCTGGGTGAGGTACTTTTCCACCAGCGACAGAAGGTGCTTATGATCCACGGGCTTGGCAAGATAGTCGTTCATGCCGGCCCGCAGGCAGCGCTCGCGGTCGCCGCTCATGGCGCGGGCCGTCATGGCGACGATGGGCAGCCAAGAGAAGCGGGCGTCGGTGCGGATCCGGCGGGTGGCTTCCAGCCCATCGAGGACCGGCATCTGCACATCCATCAGCACCAACCCGTAACTCCGGAGCTGCAACGCGTCCAGCGCCTCCTGTCCGTTGTTGGCAACGTCGGCGGTGAAGCCCTTCTTCCGGAGCAGTGAGACCACCACCTTCTGGTTGATGCGATTGTCTTCGACGACCAGGATCCGGGCCGACTCGAGGTGGGCAGGTCCGGCGGCCGGGGCGCTTTCGCCGGCTCCGTTGTCGACCTTGCCGCAGGGCAGCAGGACCGTAAACGAACTGCCGGACCCGGGCTTGCTGTCGAGCAGGATCCGGCCGCCGTGGACTTCAGTCAACTTGCGGGTGATGGCGAGGCCGAGCCCCGTGCCACCGAACTTCCGGCTGATGCTGCCGTCGGCCTGAGTGAACTTCTCGAAGATGGACTCCTGCTTTTCCGGGGCGATACCGGGGCCGGTATCGCTCACCACCAGTCGCAGAGTGTGAGGCCGATGAGTGTCGCCGGGAGCCGGCTGGAGGGAGACCGAAACGCGCACGTGCCCTTCGGAGGTGAACTTGACGGCGTTGCTGAGGAGGTTGTTCAGGATCTGCCTGATTCGCAGGGGATCCCCAAGGATCTGGCGCGGGACGGCATCCTCGGCTTGCCAGGTGAGGGAGATGCCCTTGGCCCGCGCCTTGAGCTGATGGGCTTTGGCGCATTCGGCCACCAGTTGCCTGATGTCAAGCGGGATCTCTTCCAGCACCATGCGGCCTGCTTCGATCTTGGAGAGGTCCAGCACGTCGTTCAAGAGTGCCAGCAATGAGTAGGCGCAGTTGTGGGCGGTGAGGATCTGCTCCCTCTGGTCGGCCGACAGGGGGCTGTCCAGGACCAGGTCCAACATGCCGATGACGCCGCTCATCGGCGTGCGGAGTTCGTGCGACATGTTGGCCAGAAACTCACTCTTGGTCTGACTGGCGGTAGTGGCGATGTGAAGGGCATGTTCGAGTTGCTCAGTCCGCTGGCTGATCTTCTCTTCCAGGAGCCTGTGGTATTCGGCCAACGCAGCGTTGGACGCCGCCAGCGCGGAGATCATCTGGTTGAAGCTGCTGCCCAGCGCCTCGATTTCGTCTCCGGTGCGGTGGACCGGGATCTGGTTCAGCCGGCCGGCGCAAGCATCCTGCAGGCCCTCCTGCAACTGAGCCAGCGGCCGGACAAGGAGCCGGACGGAGAAGCGTGAAATGGCGCCGACGGTAAGCCCGACCACCGCGAGCAGGACCGCGGCCTTGCTCCACTCGAATCGATCCGGGTCGGACGAGATATCGTAGGCCAGTACCATCGTGACCACCCAGAGCACGAGCCCGGCGGTGACGGCGGTAAACTTAGTGGAAACGGACCATCTGGCGGCCAGGCGCGAGGAGAGGGGCGCCCTCCTCTGGAGAGGCGGACGGGGGTCGACTTGTGAATACCCGGCCATCAATATCAACTTCGGTCGAACCAGGGATGAATGCCATCGGGGAAACACCTTAGCCGCCTGTTTCTGTAGGGCACAATAGGTATCATGAGTCCCGACGATCCTGGCATCGTGTTGGAGCTTATCGGCGCGTTCCGGCGATCCAAGACGATGTTCACCGCGGTGCGGCTCGGCGTGTTCGACCGACTGCACGAAAGGCCTTGCGCAGTCAACGAGTTGGCCAGAGAACTGGGCGCCGGGCCGGGAGCGCTGGCGAGGTTGCTGGACGGCTGCGTTGGCCTGGGATTGCTTGTGAAACGGGGAGAGGAGTACCACAACACGGAGGCGGCGAATGTCTACTTGCGACAGGGGAGTTCCCGGTCGCTTGCCGGGTATATCCTCTATTCCGATGCGGTGCTCTACCCGCTGTGGGCTCATCTGGATGATGCCGTGCGAGAGGGGACGCACCGCTGGAGGCAGACGTTCGGGTGGGAGGGAGGGATCTTCGAGCATCTGTTCCACACGCCGGAGTCGCGGAGGACGTTCCTGGAGGGTATGCACGGGCTCGGACTGTTGAGTTCCCGGGAGGTTGTGCGGGTGTTCAACCTGAGCCGTTTCCCTCACATGGTGGACCTGGGAGGCGCGACGGGGCATCTGGCGATCGCCGCCTGCGAGAGGTACGGTTCGATGCGGGCAACGGTATACGACCTGGCGGAGGTTGTGCAGCACGCCGGGCCCCACCTGGAGGCTTCCGCGGCACGGGAGAGGCTGGAAACACAGGCGGGGGACTTCTTCCGCGATGAACTCCCGAGGGCCGGCCTGTACGCGCTGGGGCGCATCGTCCACGACTGGAGCGAAGAGAAGATGCTGGCGCTGCTGAGGAGGATTCATGCGGTTCTTCCCGCCGGCGGGGGAGTGCTGCTGGCCGAGGCGCTGCTGGACGAAGACGGCACGGGACCGGTGAGCGCGCAGATGCAGTCTCTCAACATGCTGATTGCGACCGAGGGGCGGGAGCGGACACCGGAGGAGTACCGGGCGTTATTGGAGGGCGCGGGATTCGGGGATGTGGAGACGCGGCGCACGGGCGCGCCGCTTGACGCTGTGCTGGCGATCAAGAAACAATAGCGGGCGATGAGCCGACTACTTGCATTGACACTGCTTGCCGCCATGACAACAGCAGCCGCCGTGAAAATTGAGAAGACCGCCTGGAGCGGGTGGCCCAACTGCTACCGCATCAGCAACGGGGAGGTGGAGCTGATTGTCACCTCGGACATCGGTCCGCGGGTGATGCGCTACGGGTTCGTGGGCGGGCAGAACCTGTTCTGGGTGCAGAAGGAGGGGGCGGGGAAGAGTGGAGAGCCGGCCTGGGTGACGCGCGGCGGCCACCGCATCTGGGTGGGGCCGGAGGACATCCGCTACACTTATCCGCCGGACAACGGGCCGGTACAGGTGGAAGTGAAGGGCGGGGTGCTGATCGCGACCCAACCGGTGGAGAAGGAGACGGGCATCCGGAAGCAGTTGGAGATCCGGCTGGCGGCCACGGGCAGCAGTGTGACGGTGGTTCACCGGCTGGTGAATACGGGAAACATGCCATTGGAGTATTCGGCGTGGGCGCTGACGATGATGGCGCCGGGGGGCCACGGCGTGACGGGGTTTCCGCCGCGGGGCACGCATCCGGAGAATCTGCAGCCGACCAACCCGCTGGTGATGTGGGCCTTCAGCGACCTGACCGATCCGCGCTGGAAGTTCACCAGGAAGTACCTGATCCTGCGCATGGAGCCGGGCAACAAGACGCCGACCAAGCTGGGGCACCACAACCCGAAGACGTTCGGCGCATACATTCTCAACGGCGAGATGTTCCTGAAGCAGTATAACGCCGCGGCGGTGGAGAGGCATCCGGACATGGGATGTTCCTTCGAGACGTTCACGAACGCGGACTTCCTCGAGTTGGAGACGATGGGGCCGCTGACGAAGGTGCAGTCGGGCGGCGCCGTGGAACACGTGGAACGCTGGTCGCTGCACAAGGGAGTGAAGCCGGCGGCGTGGACTGATGCCGAATTGGACGGCATCCTGTTGCCGCTGCTGGCATCGAAATAGGTGATGCTACTGTTTCGAAGACTGGGCGCGGGAGCGCTGCTCTGCGCCACCCTTTACGGGCAATACAAGACTGAAAGCGCCGGCGCCCCGCCGGCGGAAGCAACGGCTGTCGCGCCGGCGCTGGTGAAGGACGGCATCCGGATTCTGAAGCCGGACGGAAGCGTGTTGTGCGAGATCTGGCTGGCCGCAGTGGAGCCCAAGGGCGGAGGGGAAGAGCAGAACACGACCTGGACGGGCGTGCCGCACGGGGCGCTGCTGGGGGTGGTGAGGGCGCCGGGGCGGTGGAGCGACCGACGCGGGCAGACCATCAAGCCGGGCATCTACACGATGCGCTACAGCTTTTTCCCGATGAACGGCGACCACCAGGGGGTGGAGCCGCAGAGGGACTTCGCGCTGCTTTCGCCGGCGGCCGTCGACACCGGCGCGGCGGCCCAGCCGGGTTTCGACGCGCTGATGGAGATGAGCCGCAAGGCCTCCGGCACGCCGCACCCGCTGGTGCTGAGCCTGTGGAAGGACGAGCCGGGAGCGGCGGCGGGCGTGGAGGCGGCGGGCGACGCGAACCAGGTGCTGCACACGAAGATCGGAGCGGCCCCGGTGGCCATCATCGTGGTGGGCAAGACCGAGCACTGAGACGTGATCTGGCTGATCCTTCTGCCGGTTGTGCTGCTTGTGGCGGGCCTCGCCTACCAGTGGGCGGGGGCGAGGCGCGACGAGGCGCGCTACCCGCCTCCGGGCCGCATTGTGAACGGCTTCCACGTGCGGGTGGCGGGAGTGGGCGCGCCGGTGGTGGTGCTGGAATCGGGCATCGCGGCCAGCTCGGTGAGCTGGCGGCTGGTACAGGAATCGCTCGCCCGGCGGGCGACGGTGTTGAGCTACGACCGGGCGGGATTCGGCTGGAGCAGGGCCGCGGCGACGCCCCGCACGGTGGCGAATCTGGTGGCCGAGTTAAGGGCAGTGATCTCGGCCTCGGGGCTGGCGGGCCCATTCGTGTTCGTGGGGCACAGCTTCGGGGGGCTGTTGCTGCGGCATTACGCCGCGCGGTTCCCGGCAGACGTGGCGGGACTGGTGCTGGTGGACCCGCTGGAACCGATGGAGTGGCATCCGGCCAGCGCGGAGCAACGCTACCGCCTGGGCAAGGGGGTCATGCTGGCGCGCCGTGGGGCGACACTGGCGCGGCTGGGCATCGTGAGGCTGGCGGTGGAGCTGCTGCTGGCCGGCTCGCGCCTGCTGCCGCAGATTCTGTCCAAGGCATCGAGCGGACGAGGGAGTTCGGTGACGGACCGGCTGGTGGGAGAGCTGAGCAAACTGCCGCCGGACCTCTGGCCGGTGATGAAGTCGCACTGGTGCCTGCCGCGGAGTTTCAGGACGCTGGCCGAGTACCTGGAACGATTGCCTGAAGCCTGCGCCCTGCCGCTGGAGGACGCCGTGCTGAGAGATGTGCCGGTGGTGGTGATCTCGGCCGGGAAGACGAGCGCGGAGGTGCGGGAGGGGCACCGGCGGACGGCCGGGGCGTCGGCGCGCGGGGTCCACGTAATCGCCGGGGGGAGCGGCCACTGGGTGCAACTGGACAGGCCGGAGATCATCGTCGATGCCGTGCTGAAGGTGGCGGGCGGCGCTGGTCCGCTACACTGATTCTGATGTCCGGCGATCCCGCCTCCGCACGACTGGCGACCAACCTCTGCGGCGTTGAGCTGCGCAACCCGGTATTGGCGGCGTCCGGGACATTCGGTTACGGGGTGGAGTTTGAGTCCATCCTGGATCTGAACCTGCTGGGCGGGATCGTGGTGAAGGGCCTCTCGCGGGAGCCGATGGACGGCAACCGGCCGCCGCGAGTATGGGAAGCCGAAGCGGGCATGATGAACTCCATCGGCCTGCAGAACGTCGGCGTGCGGGCCTTTGCCGCCGGGAAATTGCCGGCGCTTGGGAAGTTCAGGACGCCGGTGTTCGCCAACATATTCGGCTATGCGATAGAAGACTACGTTGAGGTGGTGCGGGTGCTGGAGGATCACGACGGGCTGGCCGGCTATGAGCTGAACGTGTCGTGCCCGAACACCAAGCACGGCGGGATCTTCTTTTCGAGCGACGCCGGGCTGCTGGGGCAACTGGTGGGCGAGGTGAGGAAGGTAGTGCAGCGGCGGCGGCCCATCATCGTGAAGCTCTCTCCGAACGTTGCGAAGATCGAGCCGCTGGCCGCGGCGGCGCAGGAGGCGGGCGCGGACGCGGTGTCGCTGGTGAACACCTTTGTTTCGCTGGCCATCGACGCGCGCACGCGCAAACCGAGGCTGGGCGCGGGGTTCGGCGGGTTGTCGGGGCCGGCGATCAAGCCGATTGCGCTGCGCATGGTGTATGAAGCGGCACAGGCGGTGAAGATCCCGGTGGTGGGGCTGGGCGGCATTGGCAGCGGCGAAGATGCCGCCGAGTTTCTCATCGCGGGCGCATCGGCCGTGCAGGTGGGCACGGCGACATTCTGGGACCCGCGCGCGCCGCTGCGCATCGCGCGCGAGTTGGACACGTTTCTGAAACGGGAGAAGATCGCCGGCGTGCGGGATCTGGTGGGCACACTGGACTGGAGGAAGGCATGAAGGAAATCATTTCGACGGAACGCGCGCCCCAGGCGATCGGGCCCTATTCGCAGGCGGTTCGTTCAAACGGGCTGCTGTTCTGCAGCGGGCAAATTCCGCTGGATCCGGCCACCGGGCAACTGGTGGAGGGCGGCATCGAAGAGCAGACCGTAAGGGTGCTGGAAAACCTGAAAGCAGTGCTGGAGGCCGGCGGGGCGAGTCTGGAGACGGTGCTGAAGACCACCATTTTTGTGAAGGACATGGGCGACTTCGCCAAGGTGAACGAAGTCTACGGGCGGTACTTCCCGGCCGACCCGCCGGCGCGGGCCACGGTGGAGGCAGCGCGGCTGCCGAGGGATGTGAAGGTGGAGATCGAGGCGCTGGCGTCGGTGGAGTAAGCCGCCGGCGCTACTGGTGAGCGCTCACCTGCGGCTGGGGCGCGTTGAGCTTGACTTCGATGGTCCGTTCGGCCTCATTGATCTCATACGTCTGCCCGAAGGTCTGATAGCCCTTGGCAATCACCTGGATCTGGATCTTGCCCTGGGGGAGGCTGGGCATCTTGGCCACGCCGTCCTGCGCCGTCCTCATCTCCCAGGTGGTGCGTACTTTCTTCATCTTGATGGGGCTGAAGCCCTGGATGAAACGCACGATGACGCTGGCGCGGTCGATGGGCTTATCACTGTAGGTCTTAACCTCCACCCGCAGAGTGGTCATGGGGGGATCGGCGAGGAGGGGGAAGGCGAAGGTCAGGACGAGGAACAGGGCCAGGATGCGCATCGGCATACTTTGATTTTAAGCGATATCGGGGAGCAGGAAACTCGCGGCTGGCTGCTGCGGGGTGGGGCGGAGGGCGGCGGCTGCGTCCTCTGCGGCGATGTAGCCGCTGCGGACGGCGCCCTCCATGGTCGCGGGCCAGCCGGAGCGGGTCCAGTCGCCGGCAAGCGACAGGTTGGCAAAGGCGGTGCGCGTGGGCGGGCGCAGGAGCTCCAGTCCGGGACGGGCGGAGAAGGTGGCGCGCACCTCCTTGACCACGTGCGACTTGACCAGTTGCGCGGCCGCGGCCTGCGGGAGGAACTCGCGGAGTTCGCGCAAGGCCAGGGCGATCACCTCGCCGCGGGGCATCGTGGTGAGACCGCGGGAGGCGCTCACCACGAGTTGGATGTAGCGGCCCTCGTCTTTGTTGAAGAACCACTGAATGGTGCGGTCGAGCAGTGTGGCATGCGGCAGAGTGGTCACCGGACGGTCGAACCAGAGGTGGATGCCGGTGATGGGGGAGTGTTCGAAGGGGGTGTAGTCGATACCCAGTTCGGGGGCCAGCGGGCCCAGCTTTTCAAACGGCAGAGCGGAGACGTAGTGGTCTGCCGTCCAGGAGCGTCCGCAGGCTTCGACGCCGGAGACCCGGCCGGAGTCGAAGACGATGCGGGTGACAGGTGCGCGGAACTGGAACTCGACCGAAGGTACTCGCCTCCAGGCTTCGGCTGAATAGAGTTCGCTGAGCGGGACCGAGGGGAGGCCCATCTGGTAGGCGTCCCGGCTGGCAAGAAAGCCGAGCCGGAAGACCTGGCAGCCATGAGAGGCGGCCATGCGGTCCAACTCTTCGTTGACGGCGCTGACCAGGATCTGCCGCCAGAAACGCTCGATGGCGGCAGGGGTTTGCCTCTGCTGTTTGAGCCAGTCGAGCATGGAAATCCGGTCGAGATCGGTGGAGGCGCCGCGCTGGGCGCGAATGGCCAGAAGCGCGGAGGCGATGGCCAGCTTGTCCTTGAGGCCCAGGAAGCGCAGCGTGGCGAAGGATCCGGCGAAGTGAAGCGGGGCGGGCAGGATGCCGGAGCGCATCACGGAAAGCCGGCCGCCAGGTTCGATGAAGTTGAACTCGCGATGGAAGTGGATGGAATCGAGGACGCCCAGCCGCTGGTAGAAGTCCAGCAGGTTGACGCAACAGCGCAGCAGGATGTGCTGGCAGTTGTCGATCACCTCGCCCGGCTCGTCCGCCGGCAGAGGATAGGACGCGGCGCGCCCGCCCGGAAAGGCACGGGCTTCCAGCAGGGTAACGCGATGGCCGGATTGACCGAGAGCCGCGGCAGAGGCCAGCCCGGCGAGTCCGCCGCCGAGCACGAGGACATGGGGCATGTCAGGAGGGGTGTGGCAGGCGTGAACGCTTGCCGCCGCCGCCGGTGGAGTCAAAATTGATCGCCAGCCAGGCGCAGATGACGAGTAGGGCGATATAGATGACGTCGGTGAGGTTCATGCTTGAGTTCAGTATTGAGGGTATCCTCCTAGTTCGCAATAGACCATTGGTTCCA
>JACRBC010000034.1 GCA_016213245.1 Candidatus Solibacter usitatus
CGGCGAGCCGCGCACGATGATCGACGAGATCAACCTCACGCTGTCGGAGGAGATGACGCGCAACCCGGACATCGTGGTCTTCGGTGAGGACGTAGCCGATTGCAGCCGCGAGGCGAACTTGAAAGAGGTCAAGGGCAAGGGGGGCGTCTTCAAGGCGACCCACGGCTTGCAGATCAAGTACGGCTCGCGCCGCGTCTTCAACACGCCCATCGCCGAGGCGGGCATCGCCGGGCGGGCCATCGGCATGGCCTCGCGCGGCCTCAAGCCTGTATGCGAGATCCAGTTCTTCGACTACATCTGGCCGGCGATGATGCAGATCCGCGACGAGATGGCCAACATCCGCTGGCGGTCGTTCAACGGCTGGAAGTGCCCGGCGGTGATCCGCGCCGCCATCGGCGGGTATCTGAACGGCGGCGCCATCTACCACAGCCAGTGCGGCGAGACGGCTTTCACGCATATTCCAGGGCTGCGGGTCGTGATGCCCTCCAGCGCCCTGGACGCCTGCGGGTTGCTGCGCACGGCCATCCGCTGCGACGACCCCGTCCTGTTTCTAGAGCACAAACGGCTGTACCGTGAGCCCTACAACCGCTCCCCGCACCCGGGGCCGGACTTCACCATTCCCTTTGGCCAGGCGCGCGTGGTCAAGCCGGGCCACCACCTGACGATCATCACCTACGGCATGACGGTGCAGAAGTCCCTGCTGGCCTCCACCTACATCGAACAGCGGCATCCGGAGAAGAGCGTGGAGGTGATCGACCTGCGGTCGCTGGCGCCTTACGACTGGGAGGCTATCCGCCAGTCGGTGGAAAAGACCAGCCGCGTTCTGATCGTGCACGAAGACAACCTCAGCTTCGGCTATGGCGCCGAAATCGCCGCCCGCATCGCCGGGGAGCTGTTCGAGCATCTCGACGCACCCGTGGGACGTGTCGCCGCGCTGGACACCTGGGTGGGCTATCATCCGGACCTCGAGGACGAGATCCTGCCCCAGACCGAGGACATCCAAAGAGAAGCCGAGCGCCTGCTCGCCTACTGAGATGCGTCGCGCCCCCGCGGTTCTGGCGCTGCTGCTGGTTTGCGGCTTTCCCACGGAGGCCCGCACGCGCAGCCACGCGCACCGCCGGCCGTCGGGACTGAGCCTCCGCCGCAGGCTGTTCACCAGTCCGCTGATTACCGATCCAGGCAGCGTGGATCTGGAGTTCAGCGGCGCCTTTGACACCAACTCCAGTTGGACTCTCCCCACCACGCTAAAGTACACGCCCTTGGGGTGGAGAACGGAGTTGAGCGCCGGCGTCGACACGCTGGCCCGCGTGGTGGAGGGCTCCGGCGGCACCGGCACGCATTTCAGCGATCATCTGAACCTGGCCGCGACGACGGCGTTCCACGCGGGCGAGCGTTTCTCCTGGGCCTTCGCGCTGACCCTTTCGGTTTTTCTGCGGAATGAGGAAGGGACGCGGATCGGCGGCGCCATGCTGGGACGTTACGATCGTGGACGGAACACCTACAGCGCTTCGGCGTCGTGGTCGGGCGCGACGCGAGTCTCGCCGTCCAATCCCGCCGGCATCTTCGACCTCACCGGCGGCTACGGCCACAAGTTCGGCCGCTTCACGCCGTACGGGACAATCCAGTTTGAGCGGGCATCGGGGGTGGCCGGGTCCTACGCAGTATTTGAAGGCGTCGAGTATGAGGTCAACGGCAGGCTATCACTGGACCTCAACGGCCAGCACTACGCGCTCAATTCCAGTCTGCCCGACCATCAGATCGTGGCCGGACTCACCTGGAACCTGCACCGCCGGCGCTGAGGCTCGTTTGGCCAACGCGAGGCTTGCCGGTGAACCTTCGTTCATGAAGGCGGCATTCATGAAAGCGCTGGCGCCGGAACTGTACTCTTCAGATATAATCTGCCTATCGCGATTCAGGAGGTCCTTATCCGATGAGACTCAATTCGCTCGTGCGGGCTTTGGTGTTGGCCGCATTGGCCCTATCCACGATGACGGCGCAGGAGACGCGTTCCATGCTGTTCGGGCGCGTTCTCGACCCGCAGGGCAGCGCCGTGGTCGGCGCGGCTGTGGTGGTCAGGAATGCTGAGACCGGGGTTTCGCAGCACTACAAGACCAATGACACCGGATACTACGAAGCGAACCTGCTGATGCCGGGGCAGTATGAGGTTTCGGCCGAACTGGCGGGTTTCAAGAAGCACGTCCGCAAGGGCATCACGCTGCCGGTGGCCTCGCGTATCGAGATCAACCTGCCGCTGGAATTGGGCGGCGTGACCGAGACCGTTTCGGTGACCGCCGAGGCGCCGCTGCTGGAGACCAACGCGGTGTCGAGCGGCCGGGTGCTGGACAACAAGACCGTCATGGAGTTGCCCGTGATGGGCAACAGCGCGATGCTGCTGGTGAAGTTGACGCCGGGCATCCAGACAGGCGGGGTGAACAACTACCTGGCGCTGCACTCCAATGCGGGCGGGTCGGACTACAACGTAGGCGGCAACATCGGCGGGAACTCCTGGACGCTGGACGGCTCGCCGAACCAGGGCCCGGGGCGCAGAACGGCCTACCTGCCATATACGGATGCCGTGGCCGAGTTCAAGGTGGAGACCAACAACTTCGACGCCGGTATCGGACAGACCTCCGGCGCGGCCATCACCATGATTTCAAAGTCGGGAACAAACGACTTCCACGGCACGGCCACGTGGCAACACTGGCAGCAGCGCTGGCAAGGCACGCCCTTTTTCGTGAAGAAGAACTACTATTCGCGCATCGCCGCGGCTGAATCGGCCGGCAACACGGCGCTGGCACAACAATTGCGCAGCACCGACATGCAGCCCACCGGGCGGTCGAATAACTGGGGCGCCTCGGGCGGCGGCCCGGTGGTGATCCCGAAAGTCTACGACGGCAAGAACCGGCTGTTCTGGTTCTTCACCTATAACGCGTTCAAGGACGTGAAGGTGGAGGATCCGTCAACGTTCAATCGCACGGTGCCGACAATGAAGGCGCGCGACGGCGATTTCAGCGACATGCTGAGCCTGCCGAACTCGGCGCGCTACGTGGTCTACGACCCGATCACCATCGTGGCCGATCCGGCGCGTCCGACCCACTACGTACGCACGCCGTTTGCGGGCAACATCATCCCCAAAAGCCGGTTTGCCAACCCCGTCTACAACACCTATTCCAAGATCTACCCCGTCCCGAACGTGATCATTCCGGCCGGGCAGCAGCCGGTGAACAACTACCTGGCCTCGCAGACGCCCTACAACTGGGACTACAAGGCGTACTCCAACCGTGTCGACTATCAGATCAACGACAAGTGGCGCATGTACGGCCGCTGGTCGTTCAACGATTTTGGCCCGGAAGACCGGGCGGATTGGGTGTACGAGACGGCGCGCGGCCTGAACCTGAACGGACTGGTCCGCAACAACAAGGGCGGCAACGTGGACGTCGTGTGGACGCAGTCCTCCTCGACGATCTGGGACTTCAACGTCGCCATCAACCAGTTCCGCGAGGGAAACATCCAGCCCAAGGCGCTGGAGTACAAGCCGAGCGACGCCGGCCTGCCGGCCTACATGGACGCATTTGCCGGGAATCTGCACATCCTGCCGCAGATGACCTTCAACAACACGGTCTATTCGACGGTGAGCCCAAGCGGGATCTCCACCTGGACGCGCACGCGTAGCGAGACCGCCAAGGCGGAAATGACTCATATCCGCGGTAATCACTCGTTGAAGGCGGCCTTCGACTACCGGCTCCAATACCGCTCCGGCGGCGGCGGCGGCAACACCAGCGGCAACTTCGGCTTCAGTCCGAACTGGGTGCGCCGCGACGACGACGGCAACGCGACTAACGCCGACCTGGGCCTGAGCTGGGCGGCTTTCATCCTCGGCCTGCCCAACAACGGCTACAGCGTGGCGATCAATGACACATATGCCACGCAGAATCCGTATTACGGCTGGTTTGTGCAGGACAACTGGCGAGTCTCGCCGAAGCTGACATTGAACTTCGGACTGCGCATGGAGTACGAACTGGGCCCGAATGAGCGCTACAACCGGATGATTGGCACCTTCGACCCCACGCTGGCCCTGCCGCTGGCCAAGAGCGCCGAGGCGAACTACGCCAAGGCGCCGATTCCGGAGCTTTCGACAGCACAGTTCAAGATCCTCGGTGGCAGCACCTATGTCGGCACCGGCGGGCAATCCCGCCGGTTGTACAAGAACGAATTGATGTGGTTGCCGCGGTTCGGCGCCGCCTATCAGATGAATTCGAAGACGGTGCTCCGCGCCGGCTACGGCATCTTCTACGACACCATCAACGTGCTGAATTTCGGACCGAACCAGTACGGGTTCTCGCGCAGCACGGGCCCGAACCTGTCCACCGACTTCGGCCAGACCTGGAATACGCCGGCCGCGGCCAGCCCTGCCAACGGCAAGAGCCCGCTGGCGGATCCGTTCTGGGTGCGCGCCGACGGCACGCGCTTCGACGCGCCAACGCGTGACGCCTTGGGCGCCATGGCCCGAGTAGGCCGCGGCTATGACTACACCGGTTTCAACCAGCCGCACGCACGCCAGCAGCGCTGGCAGGCGGGTATCCAACGCCAGTTGAGCAGCAGTATGGTGGTGACAGCCTCCTACGCCGGCTCGTACTCGGACCGCATCTCGCTGCAGACCAAGCTGGACGCGCTGCCGCAGCAGTATTGGGCCGACGGCCTGGTGCGCAACGACGCCATCGCCAACAACATGAACGCCAACGTGGCGAACCCGTTCTACATCAGGAACCTGAACCAGGCGGACTATTCGCCGGCCGTCTGGGCCGACATGAACACCAACGGATTTTACACCTCGTCCACCATCCGCAAGCAGCAGTTGCTGCGGCCTTTCGCGCACATGGCCAGTGGAAACGGTTTGCGGAACACGGGCGACTACGGCTATTACACGCGCATCGACGAGCTGCAGGTCAGCTTCGAGAAGCGCTTTGCCAAGGGTTGGAACATGAACCTTGGGTATACCGGAATGAAGGTACGCGAGGCGGATTTCAGGTTCTACGAGTGGGACACCAAGCCCACCCAGCGCATCTCCAACGACGGGCGGCCGCATCGCCTGGTGGGGACCGGCATCTACGAACTGCCTTTCGGCAAGGGCCGCAAGTTCGCCAGCTCCGCCGGCAAGCCGCTGGACATGATCATCGGCGGCTGGCAGATGGCGGCCACCTACGAGTGGCAGCCGGGGCCGCTGATCAACTGGGGCAACCCCTTCTACTCCGGCAGCGACATCAACAACATCACCAACGTCACGCGCACTTTCGACACCTGGTTCAACACCGCGGACTTCGAGCGCAACTCGGCCAGGGGCCCTGCCGCCTACCACCGCCGTGTGTTCCCGACGCGCGTGCCGGACCTGCGGCGCGACATGACCAACCAGTGGAACGCCAACGTGTCGAAGAACATCCACATCACCGAACGCGTCAACATGCAGCTCCGCTTCGACGCGCTCAACGTGCAGAACCGGTCGCAGATGGACAACCCGAGTACCGATCCGTACTCGACCAACTTCGGCAAGGTCACCGCACAGACCTCGGCCACGAACCGCTGGCTGCAGATCCAGGCGCGCCTCACGTTCTAGCCGGAATCGGGGATTCCCCCCGTCCCGAATCACAGCTACGCCGGCCGGAAGCGTCAACCTTCCGGCCGGTTTCTCGTTTACGTGGTCATGAAGACCTTGATCCTTCTCGCAACGGTTTTGACGGGGCTGGCCTGCGCGCAGAGCATCCCCCAACGCGAAAACAACCAGCAGCGGCGCATCGCCCAGGGCGTGCGCAGCGGCGCGCTGACGCCTGCCGAAACGGCGAGGCTGCAGCGCGAAGAGCGCGCCAGCCACCGCCGGACGGTGATCGACCGGCGCGACGGCGGCGTCTTTACTCCGGCTGAGCGTGCCCGGGCGCAACGGCGGCTCGACCACATTTCAGGCGACATCGCGCGTCTGAAGCACAACGGACGCGTGAGGTAAGGACCGGCGCGGCCGGGGCCGGTAAGATGGAGGTGTGATCCGCACCGTCATTTTCGACCTCGGCCGCGTCATCGTGCCGTTCGATTTCATGCGCGGCTACCGCGCGATGAGCGAGATTTGCGGCCTGAGCCCCGACGAGATTCGCGGCCGGCTGTCGGCCAGCGGGCTGGTGGTGGAGCTGGAAGCGGGGCGCATCGACGAGGTGGAGTTCAACACGCACGCGCAGGAAGTTCTGGGAACTTCGATGCCGCGTGAGCAGTTCGAGGCCATCTGGTTTTCGGTCTTTCTGCCCTATACTCTGATTCCGGAAAGCCTGGTGGCGGGACTGCGGCGGAACTACCGTACGGTACTGCTGTCCAACACCAATCCGGTGCATTTCCGAGGCATCCGGGCGAACTATCCGATACTCGATCACTTCGACGCGTTTGTGCTCAGCCACGAAGTGGGCGCGATGAAACCGTCGCCGGAGATTTACCAGGCGGCCATCCTCGCGGCGCAATGCAAGCCCGCCGAGTGCTTCTTCACTGACGACGTGGCGGAGTACGTGGAGGGGGCGCGCCGGGCGGGGATGGACGCGGTGTTGTTTGAGGACGCCGGACAGGTGGAGCGTGAGTTGCGGGCGCGCGGGGTGCACTGGGATTAAATGGGCGAAGAGCGGGCGGGCGGGAGCAGGATGGTAGAATCGATGATCCCATGCGGTACATCGACTTAGGCATCATTGCGCTCTACCTGATCGGAATCACGTGGTTCGGCGCGCGTTTCAAGGAGTCCCAGAAGAGTCTGAAGGACTACTTCCTCGGCGGGCGCAACACTCCCTGGTGGGCGATCGGTTTTTCCATCGTCTCGGCCGAAACTTCCACGCTGACTGTGATCGGGACACCGGCCTTGTCGTTCTACGGCAACTTCGGGTTGCTACAGGTGGTCATGGGCTACCTGCTGGCGCGCATCGTGATTTCGTTCCTCTTCCTGCCGCACTACTTCCGCGGAGAACTGTACACGGCCTACGAACTGATGCAGCGGCGCTTCGGACCGCGCCTGAGAAGGCTGACCGCCGGAACATTCCTGCTGCTGCGCGCCCTGGCCGAAGGTGTGCGGGTCTTCGCCATCTCGATCGTGATTTCGATCATCCTCGGCACCGGCGAGATCGCCTCCATCGTCGTCATCGTCTGCCTGACCCTCTTCTATACCTTCGAGGGCGGCATGACGGCGGTGATCTGGACCGACGTGGTGCAGATGTTTCTCTACGTGAGCGGAGCTCTGGTGAGTCTGTTCGTGATCCTGCACCAGATCCCCGGAGGGTGGAGCGAGGTGGCGCAAGCGGCGGCGGCGGCCGGCAAGTTCCAGGTGTTTGACTTCCGCTTCGAGCCCACGCTGGAGTTCTTTTCGCGCACCTACTCATTCTGGGCCGGGATTCTGGGCGGCTGTTTCCTGACCACCGCCAGTCACGGCACAGAACAACTGATGGTGCAGCGGCTGCTCTCGGCGCGCAACGAGGGAGATGCCAGGAAGGCGCTTTTTGCCAGTTGGATCGTCATCTTCTTCCAGTTCGCCCTCTTCCTGGTGATCGGCGTCATCCTGTGGGTCTACTACGCCAACAACGGAATGCAGCCGCCCAAGCCGGCCGACCGCATCTACCCGCAGTTCATCTGGAGCTCACTGCCGGTGGGCGTGGCGGGACTGGTGATCGCGGCGATTCTGGCGGCGGCGATGTCGAACCTGAGCGCGGCGCTCAATGCGCTGGCCTCCACCTCGATCATGGACTTCTACAAGCCGAAGTATCCGAACCACGAGGAAAGCCACTACCTGAGACTCGCGAAACTGGCGACACTGGCCTGGGGTGCGGTGCTGTTCGTCATCGGCGTGCTGGCCAGAAGCGTTGGAAGTGTGCTGGAGGCGGGGCTGGGAATCGCTTCCATCCTCTATGGAGCGCTGTTGGGCGTCTTCCTGGTCGGCGTGTTGACCAAACGCGCCGGCGAGCGCGCGGCTATGGCCGGCATGGTGGCGGGCATCGGAGTGAATCTGTTTGTCCGATTCGGGACCACGATCGCCTGGACGTGGTACGTGCTGATCGGGACCGTGGTGACTGCCGGGGTGACGCTGCTGGTTTCCGCCATCATGCGTGAGGAGAAGCGATGGCCAGCCTGAGAAGGGACCTGGGAGTCTGGGGGGCGGCGTCGATCGTTGTCGGAACGGTGATTGGCAGCGGGATATTCCTGGTGCCCAGGAAGATGATCCTGGAGGTCGGCGATCCAGCCACAGTGTTCGCCGTCTGGGTCTTCGGAGGATTACTGTCGCTGGCCGGCGCGCTGACCTACGCCGAACTTTCGGCGATGATGCCTGAGGCGGGCGGGGAGTACAACTACTTGCGGGCGGCATATGGGCCCTTCTGGGGCTTCCTGTACGGCTGGACGCAGATGTGGGTGGCCAAGAGCGGCTCGATTGCCACGCTGGCTACGGGCTTCTTCTACTACCTGGCGAATTTCCGTCCCGAACTGGAGGCGAGGGCCTTCCTGATTCCTGTGCCGCTCGGGGATGGAGGCGGACCCCTGGAGGTGCGAATCGGCCAGTTGTGGGCGATCGGCGTGATTCTGGGACTGGCGGCGCTCAACTGGTTCGGCGTCAGGATCGGCGGGGGTGTGCAGGTGGGGGTAACGGTGCTGAAGGTCGCCCTCATCGCCGGAATCATCGCTTTTGGACTGGCCGGCGGCCATGCACCCGCCGCGGCGGGGGCGCCCGTGGCGGCGACCGGCGGCGTGGTCGGCTTCTTCGCCGCGCTGGTGGCCGCCCTTTGGGCCTACGACGGGTGGAACAACGTCAGCATGGTGTCGAGCGAGGTGAAATCGCCCCAGAAGAACTTGCCGCGGGCATTGGTGTTCGGGACCGCGGGGGTGGTGGCGATCTACCTCTTGACCAACTATGCCTACTTCCACGTCCTGACCGCGGCGGAGGTGGCCGGGTCCGATCGCGTGGCGGCGACGATGATGCAGCGCGTGGTGGGGACGTGGGGCGCCGACGCGGTATCGGTGGCGGCCATGATCTCGATCTTCGCTGCGCTGAATGGCTCCATCCTGTCGGGATCCCGCGTTCCGTACGCTCTGGCCCGCGACGGGTACTTTTTCCAGCGTTTTGCCCGGGTAAACGAAAAGCACGCCACGCCGGGCTTTTCGATACTGGCGCTGAGCGCCTGGTCGGCGGTGCTGGTGCTGAGCGGACGGTACGACCAGTTGCTGACGCTGGTCATCTTTCCGAGTTGGATCCTCTACGGCATGGCCACCGCGGCGGTGATTGTGCTGCGGCGCAAGATGCCCGGCGCGGCTCGGCCCTATCGAACGGTTGGATACCCCGTAGTGCCGGCGCTGTTTGTGCTCGTGGCTGTCCTATTGGTCTATTTCACCTTGCGGAATTCACCGCGCGAATCGGGCCTGGGGCTGGTCCTGATTGCTGCTGGATTGCCGTTCTACAGGTACTGGAACCGCCGCCTCCGGAATCGCCCCGCGGAGCGCTGAATCCGGGCGGTGCCTGCCGTTTTGTTCCGAAAACGGAACAAGCCCCTTGTTTCTTCGGCCAAGATGAGGTAAAAAAGTGCTGTAGGGCCTCCACCAGAACGCGGCCCGTTCCGTTTTCGGAACAGAGCAGCGTCGAGTATGGCGAATAGCGAGGTCCACAGAGCAGGGAGCAAAAAATGGACATCGGCAAAATGTTGGGCGATTTACGCCAGGAGCGAACAGCGATCGAAGAAGCAATTCTGACGCTGGAGCGGCTGGCCAGAGGGCACGTCAAGCGGCGCGGCAGGCCACCGGCCTGGATGGTGGCGCTTCGTGAGAAGGAGGCCGCGCCGGCCGCGGCGGCTCCGAAGAGGCGAGGACGGCCGCCGAAGTCGGCCTCGCAGTCCGACTAGCAGCATCGCGCAGCCTGAGAGGAAGAAAGAAGGGCTCCGGCCGCACCTACGCGGCCGGAGCCCTTCGTGCGTAACCGTTACTTGTACAGCAGGTACTTGGAGCGGGTGGCAAGGAAGGGCTGGAGCTTCTCCTGGATGGCTGGTTCGAGGTTCCGCGGGTCTTCCAAGGCCCGAATGGCGTCGATGGTCTGCTGTGAGCCGATGAGGCGGCTGGAGCCGTTCAGGTCGATCTTCCCCGGGTAGAGCTTCTGGAGGGCGACGGCGAGTTCGAGGCCGAGGCGGAGCGCGGAGAAACCCTCGCGGTCGATGATGACGAAGCGCACGCCCTCAATCGGCTTGCCCTTGAAGTTGGAGGCGTCCGGGGTGAAGCGCGTGGGGTAGAAGCGAACGCCCGGCACCATGCGGCGGTTGAGGTAGGCGGAAAGCTCCTGGCCATTGATCCAGTCAGCGCCGGCCTGCTCGAACGGGGCAGGGGTACCGCGGCCGACCGAGTAGTTGCGGGCATACTCGATGAGGGCGACGCCGGGATAGAGGAGCGCGGCGTTGAGGGAACGCATGTTGGGCGAGGGGTCGACCCAGAGCAACCCGGTGGAGTCGAACCAATCGGCGCGGCGCCAGTTCTTCATGGCGATGACTTCCAGTCCGGCGCCGGTCTTGTCCTCCGCATTGATCATGCGCGCCAGTTCGCCGAGAGTCATGCCGTGACGCAGGGGCATGACCGTGGCGCCGACAAACGAGATGTTGCCGGGGTCCAGCATTGGACCCTCCACGCGCGTGCCGGTGATGGGGTTGGGGCGGTCGAGCACGATGAAGGGGATGTGCGCGGCGGCGGCAGCCTCCATGGCGTGCTTCATGGTGGAGACGTAAGTGTAGAAGCGGGCGCCGATGTCCTGGATGTCGAACACCAGCACGTCGACATCCCGCAGCATGGCCTCGGAGGGCTTGCGCTGCTGGCCCTGGTAGAGGCTGTAGATGGGCAGCCCTGACCCTTCGTCCTTGGCATCGGTGACGTTTTCATGATCTTCGCGGCCCGCAATGCCGTGCTCAGGTGAGAACAGCGCGGTCAGCTTCACGCCTGCTTCCAGCATCACGTCGATATTGCGCTTGCCGTCGCGGGTGAGCCCGGTGTGATTGGTGATGAGCCCGATGCGCTTGCCGTTGAGGCGGGCGAACTTGGACTCGGCCAGCACGTCGAGGCCGGTGAGGACCTGTGCGTTCCGGCCGATTGCCCTCGGCGGGAGAATCTCGTTGTAACCGGTCAGGACGACGCCCTGCGCGTCGATTCCGGCGGCGGCGGCGGCGATAGTGGCCACCTTTCCTCGTAGAGAGGTGATGGCCGGGCGCCGGTTGGGGTGGACGCTGTTGGCCAGCAGGATGACGAAGGTGCGGGTGGAGGGGTCGATCCAGAGCGATGTGCCGGTGAATCCCGTGTGGCCATAGGAGCCGATGGGGAAGAGCTCGCCGCGGTTGCCGGAGAAGGGCGAGTCCATGTCCCAGCCGATGCCGCGTAGCGTGGCTTGGTGGGGCGGCGTGTTGGGCTCGGTGAACTTGCGCACCGACAGGGGCGAGAAGAGCCGCACGCCGTCGAGCTCTCCGAGGTTCAGCATCATGGAGGCGAAGCGGGCGAGGTCATCGGCGGTGGTGAACAGGCCGGCATGCCCGGCGACGCCGCCCATGTAACGCGTGGTCGGATCATGGACGACGCCTCGCAGCACGTGGCCCTTTTCCATCTCGGTGGGCGCGATGCGGGCGCGCCACGAGGCGGGCGGCGTGAACATCGAGTCCTTCATCCCCAGCGGTTCGAAGATCTCCTCGCGGGCGAACCGGTCCAGCGGCCGGCCACTCATTTTGCGGACGATTTCGCCGAGCAGAATGAAGTTGATGTCGGAGTAGATCATGCGTTCGCCCGGCTGGGCGACAGGGATGTCGACCAGCGCCTTGTCCACGCCGGTCTGGTAGCCGGACCATTCCGGCTGCAGGTCAAGATCGGGGCGCATGCCGGAAAAATGGGTGATCAGTTGCCGGACGGTGATGGGGCTGCCGCCCCCCTGGAAACCCGGCAGGTAGTCGGTGACTTTGTCGTTGAGCCGGATCTTTCCCTGCTCGAAGAGCTTCATGACGGACGAGGTAGTGGCGACGACTTTGGTCAGCGACGCAGCGTCGAACACGGTATCCAGAGTCATGGCTTCCCGTGCCGGCGCTAGCGCGCGCTGGCCATACGCCCGGCGGTGCAGCACCGTAACCCCGCGTCCGCCGGGACCGGGTTGGCCAACCAGGCAGACGGCTCCGGGAATCTGGTTGTCCTTGATGGCCTGCTCGATGACGGCGTCGAGGTCGGCCGAACCACGGTAGCGTTCCTGGGAGTACAGGAGGAAAGGGAGAAGGGCGGGCAGAAGCAGCTTGGTCATGACGAGGTATCTACGACCATTGATTGTACGATGGAGTGGTGTCGAAGCCCCTGCCCCGCCTCAGGATGGACCTGGATTTCATGCCGTCGCCCCTGGAAGACCAGCCGGGATTGTTGATCCGCGATCCGTTCCAATACTCCGACATCACGCTGGTTGTCCCGCCTCCGCTGGTGCCGCTGCTGGGCATGATGGATGGCGAGCAGACCGAGGATGAGATGCGCCGCGTCATTCTGGAAATGACGCAGGATCTGCGCGCCGGCGAGATCCAGGATCAACTGCTGCGCGCGCTGGAGCAGGCCGGCTTTGTGGAAGGTGAGACGTTCGATCAACTGCGGGCCGCCCGCCACATGGCATTCGCGCGGGAGGAAGTCAGGGAGGCGGCGCACGCCGGCGGCGCCTATCCGGACGAGGCGCAGGAACTGTCGGCCTGGCTGGCGCACCAGCAAGTGAAGGCCGGGTGGGAGGCCCCCGACGGCCTGATCGGGATCGCCGCGCCGCACGTGAGCCCGGAGGGCGGATGGGATTCCTACAGGCAGGCTTACGGCGCGCTCAGCGGGGCGATGGGAGAACGGGTGTTCATCGTGCTGGGAACCTCCCACTACGGCGAGCCGGAGACGTTCGGATTGACGCGAAAGACCTTCCGGACACCGTTCGGCATGGCAGGAACCGAAACCGGCATCGTGGACTGGCTGGAGCGCAAGGCGCCTCGGGCGGTGCGCATGGAGGACTATTGCCACGCCGTCGAGCATTCCATCGAGTTCCAGGTGGTGTTCCTGCAGTCGCTGTTCGGGCCGGCCGTGAAAGTGGTGCCGGTTCTGTGCGGCCCCTTTGCCAGGAGCCTGTACATGGGCGGGAAGCCCGAGGACGATGAGGGGGTTCAGGCGTTTCTGGACGCGCTCGGCGAATTGAACGCCAGGGAGGGGCGCCGGCTGTGCTGGGTGTTGGGAGTCGACATGGCGCACATTGGGCGGCGCTACGGCGATCCGTCGCCGGCCCAGGCGCACGAGGGGGTAATGCTGGAAGTGGGGGCGAGGGACCGGGAGCGGCTGGCCTGTCTCAGTTCGGGGGATCCCGGGGCGTTCTGGGACCTGGTGCAGCCCAACCACGACGATCTGAAGTGGTGCGGCAGTTCGCCGCTGTATTCCTTCCTGAAGGCGGTGCCGCAGGCGCGTGGGGAAGTTCGCCACTACGAGCAGTGGAACATCGACCAGCACAGCGTGGTGAGCTTCGGCGCGCTGGCATTCCGCTGAGCCGGCTCGTCTCCGAGGTACTAGGACCACGCTCGGGGCCGGTACTCGTACAACCATGCTTCGAATTAGGACCGTGGGCTCACGGGCCCACTCACACTTGCATCCTAACCTCTCTATGTAGGCACCGGCCGGCTGCGGCCGAGCGACGGCCTCAATGGAGAGAAAGCGATGAAAAAACTAGTTCAACTGGCTGTAATCTGTGTGACTCTGGGCGTCCCGACCTGGGCGACACCTCTGCTTTTCAGCGGTTCGTCGGGCACATTGGCCGCCTCGGCCACGTTCACCGCCAGCGGTTCCACGCTGGTGGTCACTCTCAGCAACATTTCGTCCACCATGTCCACGGTGCCGGCGGACCTGTTGACGGCGATCTTCTTCGACATCAGCGGCGGCGTGACGCTGACGCCGGTTTCGGCATACCTGATGGGCGGCGCCACGGTTCTTGGATGCGGCGCCGGCTGCACCCTCCCGCCGGGCGGCAACGTGGGCGGCGAGTGGGCCTATAACGGCGCTATTTCCGGTGGCTCCGGGGTGTCGCAGCACTACGGCATCAGCAGCACCGGCGTGGGCATTTTCGGCAGCGGTAACTTCGGCGGCCCGAACCTGCAGGGTCCAGCCTCAGTGGACGGCATGCAATACGGGATCGGGACGTCAAACTACAATCCGGCATTTGCGAATCCCGGCATGGCCCCCAACGCAGTGATCGTCAACGCCGTCGTGTTCACGCTCACCGGCCTGCCGGCGGGTTTCGATCCGTGGACGGCCATCAGTAACATGCGGTTTCAGTACGGGACTTCTCTCTGTGAGCCGTCGTTCCCCGGTACTCCCGAACCGATTCCGGAGCCGATGACGATGGCGCTCACCGGAGCCGGCCTGGCAGGCCTGGCGTTCATCCGGCGCAGGTTGGCGTAACAGTCCAACGGCAAGTGCAACGGGCCGGGAGCGCGGAAAAGCGCTCCCGGCCCGTCGGCAATCGGGGGTGGTCTCAGTTGGGGACGGCCGCCATCCAGTAGCCCGGCCGCGTCCGGACCTTCAGATTGGGGCGGTTCACCTCGACCAGGATCTTATGGAAACCCCCCTCCATCTTGTTGTTCGGTGAATAGGAGAGGATGTACTGCGAGCGGATTTCGGCGCCGATGGCAGTGATGGCTCGCTCCAGGTCGTTCTGGCTGGTGAAGGCGTACTCGCGGCCGCCCGTGAACCGCGTGTAGACCTCGGCCGGGTTCTTCACGAAAATAGCCTTGGCGGCCGTGAAGATCTCTTCGACCACCGGCACGAAATCAACCCCGTATCCGCCGGTGCCGTACTGCTGGTTCACCGAGGTGGGGTCCATGGGCCGTCCGGCGGCCACCGGCCGGGTGCCGGGCGGAAAGGGGTCGGGACGGGGGACGTCAGGTTTTTCCGTCAGGCGGGTGACCAGGCGGTTCATGTTCAGCGTGAACACGTCGATATTGTGCACCTGAAGGTCCAAGGCCACGTCCCTCACCTTGGCCTCCGACGACTTGTCCATCGTCTCGGCGATGAGCAGAATCACCTTGCGCCGGTCCCGCTTCTGCCGCAACATGCGGACCGCGGTCTGGACTGAGTCGTTCAAGCGCGCGTTCTGGCCGCCCGGTTTGAGCTTTTCGATGGCCGCGTCGATCTTGGCGGCATCGTTGGTGAACTCCTGCAGAATCTCAATGCGGTGGTCGAAGGACAGTATGGCCGCCTCCCCGTCCTGGCCGATGAGCAGGTCGCTCATCACGCCCCCCATCCTGCGGATCTTCGGCAGCACGGAGTCCACATTGGCGCTGCGCTGGATGCAGACCACCATCGACAACGGCAGGAAGGCCACGTCGCGGTTGATCGCCTGGCGTTTTTCGTTGTCGTAGAGGACGAAGTCCTGAGGCTGCAAGCCGTTGATGGTGCGGCCCTTGTTGTCGGTCACCGTGGTTGGCACCAGCACCACCTGGACCGTACCGCGGAAAGTGGGAATGTCCTCGTCGGCCGGCAACTGCGGCGCGGGCTTGGCCTGAGCTGGCGCGCCGGGCTGCGCCCTCTGGCCCGCCGGCCTCGGCGCCAGTGTGCCGGGCATCACCCGGTCCTGGCCGGAAAGGCACAGCAGCGACAGCGCCGCAACGGGAAGTGCAGTTCTCATCAGCATATGGACGTTTAGCGGGTCAGTCTCGTTTCGGTTCCTCGGCGTGGGCCGTGCGGCCGTGGAGCAACTCCACGATGTGGGGCACGAGATCCAAGATAGCATCCAGCGACTGCCGAGCACCTTTGGGGGAGCCGGGCAGGTTCACGATCAGGCATTGGCCCAGGGTGCCGGCCACGGCGCGCGATAGCGCCGCCCGGCGCGTAAAGCCGAGTCCGGCCGCGCGCATGAGTTCCGGGAGGCCCGGCAACTCCTTTTCAACCACGTCGGCTGTGGCTTCCGGAGTGACATCGCGCGCGGTGATCCCGGTGCCTCCCGTGGTCAGGATCAGGTCGTGTGAGGTGGACAAAAGGCGAAGACAGGCCGAGATCGCCCCGCGGTCGTCAGGCAGTACCTCCGTGTGCGCCACCTGCCAGGCGAGCGATGCGCAGATGGCGGCCACCTCGGGGCCGGAGACGTCCGGCCGCGTGCCGGCAAAGGAGGAGTCCGAGATAGTGAGGACGGCGACCTTCATTTGCGTTTGTAGTGGCCGGACTTGCCCCCGGTCTTTTCCACCAGTTGGATCTTCTCAATCGTCATCGACTTGTCCAGCGCCTTGGTCATGTCATAGACGGTGAGCGCGGCCACCGAAGCCGCCGTCAGCGCCTCCATCTCCACCCCCGTAGGCCCGGAGGTGGTGACGGTGGATTCAATCAGCACGCCGTCCCGCTTGACGGTCGTCCGGACATCTGCGTGCGACAGGGCCAGCGGGTGGCAGAGCGGGATGAGGTCGTGCGTGCGCTTCGCCGCCATGATGCCGGCGATGCGCGCCACCTCGAGCGGGTCGCCCTTGGGATTGGACGGTAGCGCCTTGACCACGGACGGTTTCATGCGCACGAAGGCGCGCGCCCTGGCCGTGCGCCGCGTCTCGGGCTTGGCCGAGACGTCGACCATGCGCGCCTGGCCGGAGGAGTCGTAATGAGAAAGGCTTTTCATCGCAGCAGCACCTGAATGAGATCGCCGGCGGCGTATTCGGCCCGCCCTGGATCGGCCACCAGCCAGGCGTTGGCCCGGCCGAGCGCGGCCAGGTCGCCTGAGCCCGACCACGAGACCGGCAGGAGCGTTCCGTCGGCCTTGAGCCGGGCGGGCAGGAAGCGCGTCAGCCCCGGCTTGTGCCGGAAATCAGCCGCCAGCCGCGCCCAGGTGAGCGGCAGCCAGGGCGCGGAGAGGCCGGAGAGGATGTCGACGGCGGCCCGCGCCAGCGTCTCGAAGCACACCATCGTGGAGGCCGGATTGCCCGGCAGGCCGAAGAAAAATGTGCCCCGCGCCGCACCGAAGACGCACGGCTGGCCCGGCTGGAGCAGCACGCGGTCGAAATGAAAGGTAGCGTCGAAGGACTTCAGCGCCAGCTCGACGAGGTCATACTTGCCGGCCGAAACGCCGCCGGAGATGAGCAGCAGATCGGCGTGCAGCCCGTCGCCGATGAGGTCGATGGTGGCTTCCAGGTCGTCGCCGGCCACGGGCAGGACCTGCGGCAGGGCGCCGGCGCGCGCCACCTGTTGGGCGAGCGACCAGGAGTTGGAATTGCGGATCTGGTGGGGCAGCGGGTGCGAGTCGAGCTCCACCAGTTCGTCGCCGGTGGCCAGAATCGCCACCCGCGGCTGGCGGTGCACGTTGACGAAAGCGGCGCCCACCGAGGCCAGCAGAGCGGTTTCAGCAAAATGGAGCCGCACGCCGGCGGGCAGCACCTCGTCGCCGGCGCGGGCGTCGCAGCCCTGCGGGTTAATGTTAGCGCCGGCTTCGACGGGCCGGTCGATCACCACCCGGTGGCCCTCGGTCCGTGTGTGTTCCACCATCACCACCGCGTCGGCGCCCGGCGGGACGGTGGCGCCGGTCATGATCTCGATGGCCTGCCCGGGCTCAAGCGCGAAAGTGCACGCCTGGCCGGCGCGGATCTCGCCCGCCAAACGGAGCGCGCCTGGAAGGTCCTCCGAACGAACGGCGTAACCGTCGCGCATGGAGAGCGCTTCCGGCGGATAATCGCGGTCGGCGTGGATGGACTGGGCCAGGACGCGTCCTGCCGCGTGGGACAGATCCAGCGTCTCGGTGGGAATCGGCCCGGAGTCCTCCCGGACCCGGTCGACCACCGTCCGGCGCGCGTCGGCAAAAGACAGGGCGGCCACGAGGCCATTCTAGCAGTGGGGCAGTTGCTACCCTGGACCTATGGCGGCGGTAGAGCGCGACGTATTCGCGTACTCCTATGATCAACATGACTTCGACAACGGCCTGCGGCTCATCACCGTGCCCACCGCCTATCCCCAGGTCGTGAGCCTCTACATCGTCGTGCAGGCGGGTTCGCGGAACGAGGTGGAAGAGGGCCGCACGGGATTCGCGCATTTCTTCGAGCACATGATGTTCCGCGGAACTCCCGAGTTCCCGCCGGAGCGCTATGAAGCCGTGCTGCAGGAAACCGGCGCCTCCTCCAACGCCTACACCGACGACGATCGCACCGTCTACCACACCACCCTGACCAAAGAGGACTTTGAGCGCGTGCTGGCCATGGAAGCCGATCGCTTCCGGAACCTCGACTACCCGCTGGAGGCATTTCGGACCGAGGCGCTGGCCGTGCTCGGCGAGTACAACAAGGACAGCGCGGAGCCCGTCAACAAGCTGATGGAGGTGCTCCGCGACACGGCCTTCGATCGCCACACCTACAAGCACACCACCATGGGTTTTCTCCGTGACATCGAGCTCATGCCGCGGATGTATGACTACAGCCGGACTTTCTTCGACCGCTTCTACCGGCCCGAGTACACCACCCTGGTTGTCGTGGGCGACGTCGACGCCGGCCAGGTCCGCGCGCAGGTGGAGCGGCACTGGGGCGAATGGCGGCGCGGCGCCTACACCTGCAACGTGCCGGCCGAGCCCCCACAGACGGGCCCGCGCCAGGCGCACATCCCCTGGCAAACGCACACACTGCCCTACCTGATGGTGGCGCACCGCTCGACGGCCTACTCCGACGGCGCCGCCGATTGCGCCGTGCTCGATCTCATCAGCTTCCTGGGCTTCTCGGAGAACTCGCCGCTCTACGAGAGACTGGTCATCGAGGAGCAGACCGTCGATCTGCTCTGGGCCAGCAACGCCGATCACGTCGATCCCTACCTGTTCACCGTCCTGGCGCGCGTCAAAGAGGATGCGGATGTGCCCGCCGTCCAACAGGCCATCCTGGAGACGCTCGAAGGTTTCACGCGGCAGCCTGTGGAGGCAGACAGGCTGGAGGACGTGAAAAGCCACCTGCGGTACAGGTTCGCCCTCGGCTTGAATCACAGCGAGGCCATCGCCTCCACTTTGGCGCACTATGTCTCCCTGCGCCGCACGCCGGAGACGGTGAACCGGCTCTATCGGCTCTATGAAAAAATGACGCCCGAGGACGTGCTGCGCGTGGCCGGAACTTACTTCACTGAATCCGGCAGGACCGTGGTGACGCTGGCGGGGGCATCCAAGTGAACGTCATCGCCCGGCCGGACCCTTCTCCGCTGGTGACCTTCCGGCTGGTGTGGCGCACCGGCGCGGCACAGGACCCGCCCGGTCAGGGCGGCGCCGCCTGGATGACCGCCATGATGCTCGCCTCCGGCGGCAGCCGCGGCCTGTCCTACAAGCAGATTCTCGACCTCTTCTTCCCCATGGGCGTCTCGGTGGCCTGCCAGACCGACAAGGAGATGATCGCCTTCTCCGCCGAGGTCCATCGGGACCATTTTCTGCGCTTCTACGACGTCTTCCGCGGCATGCTGCTCGACCCCGGCTGGCGCGAAGACGACTTTGAACGCCTCATCGACGATGCCGTGAACTTCCTGGAGGTCGGCCTGCGCGGCCAGAACGACGAGGAGTTGGCCAAGGAGGTGCTCTACCAGGAGATCTTCTCCGGCCATCCTTACCAGCGCCACAGCGCGGGGTCGGTCGAATCGCTGCGCGGCCTGCGCGTCGAGGACCTGCGGCGGTTCTACTTCGACCAGTTCACCGGGGAGAACCTGACCATCGGGCTCGCCGGCGGATTCCCGCCCGGGTTCGACGAGCTGTTGAGAAGCGACTTCGCGCTTCTGCCCTCGCGAAACCCGCCCAGCCAGCCCAGTCCGGCGGTTCGTAACCTGGACGAAAACGAGCTGATCCTCGTCGAGAAGCCGGCACGCGGAGTGGCCATCTCGCTCGGCTTTCCCATCGGCGTCCGGCGCGGCCATCCGGACTTCCCGGCGCTGCTGCTGGCCGCCTCGGCGCTCGGGCAGCACCGCATGAGCAGCGGCCGCCTCTTCACCCGCATGCGGCAGTTGCGCGGCCTCAACTACGGCGACTACGCCTACGTCGAGTACTTCCCCGGCGGCATGTTCACGCTCGAGCCCGGCCAGAATCTGGTCCGCGAGAACGAGATCTTCCAACTTTGGATCCGCCCCGTGGAGCGCCAGCAGGCCCACTTCGCGTTGCGCCTGGCGCTGCACGAACTGGAGAACCTCGTGTGCGGCGGCCTGACGCCGGAGGAGTTCGACCGCACCCGCAGCTTCCTCTCCAAGTACGTCAACCTGCTGCTCAAGACGAAAGTCGACGAGCTCGGCTACGCCATTGACAGCGCCTACTACGGCATCCCGTCTTATCCGGAATATGTCCGCGTCGGCATGTCCGCGCTGACGCTGGAGTCGGTGAACGCGGCCATCCGAAGGCATCTGAGGAGCGACCGGCTGGCCATCGTCATGGTCGGCCGGGAAATGGCGGAACTGCGCGACGCCATCCTGACCGACGCGGTGTCGCCGATGACCTACAATTCGCCCAAGCCGGACGAGATCCTCGAAGAAGACAAACTCGTGGAACGCCGCCGGATCCCGCTGCGGGCGGAGCGCGCGAAAGTGTTGCCGGTGGACGAGGTCTTCGCCCGCGAGGCGTGATGCGTCAATTATTGACATCATGATGTCTCATCACGTAACATCAAGGCGTGAGGACGACTCTGACGCTGGATGAAGACGTTGCCGCGCTCCTCAACAAGGAGGCGCGCCGCTCCGGGGCTCCGTTCCGGGAGGTGGTCAACCGCCATCTCCGGATTGGTCTCATGACAGCCAGACGGAAAACCGGGAAGCCGTTTGTGGTCACCCCGCGCGCCATGGGCCTGCCGGCCGGACTGAGCTACGACAACGTGGAGGAGTTGATCGAGGCGCTGGAGGGCGTTGAACACAAGTGATCGTGTTAGACGCCAATATCCTCCTGTACGCCTACGACAGTGCTTCGCCGCTCCACGTTGCTGCTCGGAACTGGCTGGAGGGAATCATGTCCACAGGGGTCCCGGTGGGTATTCCGTGGCAGAGCGTCGCGGCGTTCCTGCGTGTAGCCACGAATCCGAGGCTTCCGGGAGACCGGTTCAATATCGATGAGGCGGCGCGAATTGTGGACGGTTGGTTCGAGCAGCCGAATGTGCAATTCCTGGCCCCCGGCGAACGCCACTGGGCGGCATTGAAAGAGATGCTTGTCCAGGGTCAGGCGCGAGGTCCGCTCGTGACCGATGCGCAACTGGCTGCGCTCACCATCGAGAGTGGAGGCGTGTTGCACACCAGCGACCGGGATTTTGCCCGGTTCCCAGGCTTGCGATGGACCAATCCGCTGATCGAGAAAAAATCCAAGCGGTAGCCCGGGAGTGTCACTACCCCACCCCCTCAGTCCAGCGCCATCCCCGGCGGAAATTCAAACGCCGTCGGCTGCCTGCCGTCCACGTCGGTGAAGCTGTACTCCCGCGCAAGTTCGGCCGCTGTGAGCACCCGGCCCGTCTTTGACATCACCTCGGGATCCTGCGCCAGGTGGACCACGGCGCGGCCGATGTATTCGGGCGATTCGGTTCCGCTCAGGTCAAAGGGATGCTTGGCGTGGGCGGCCAGCACGGCTTCGGTGCGCACGAAACCGGGGGCCAGCGCCACCGAGGCGATGCCGTGGGGCTTCAACTCCAGCGCCAGCGCGTATGCCAGCCGCGCGCAGGACTGCTTGGCCAGGTCGTAGTAGAGGTGACGCAGATACTTGCCGGAGAGCCAGGCCAGCGTGGTGACGATCAGCCCGCGCTTTGCCGGCAACATGCGCGGGATGGCCAGCCGCGAAGCCGCGATGTGGGCGCGCAACCCGCGCGTGAACATGCCGTCCCAATCGTCGAGGGGCATCTTCCAGAACGGGTCCATGCCGAGCCCGTTGGGGTGGTTCTCATACCCGCCCCAGACGTTGTTCACCAGCAGGTCGAGCGCCGGGATGCGGCTGAATAGTGCGTCTACCTGCGCGTCGTCGGTGTGGTCGCACACCACCGGCACCGCCGTGCCGCCGCGGCGCTCGATCTCCGCTGCGGCGGAGTCCAGGCCCGATGCCGTGCGGCCGCTGAGATAGACGGTGGCTTTTGCCTCCCCGAGCGACAGCGCGATGCCGCGTCCGATGCCCCGGGAGGCTCCCGTAACCAGGGCGATCATGCCTTGAACGCCTCGCGCTTTTCGACCTTGGACGGGTCGAACTCGATGCCGAAGCCCGGGGCGTCGGAGAGTTCGATCATGCCCTGCACCGGCGTGGGCTGGCGCTTTTCAAACCAGTAGTAGCCGCGCATCTTGGTGATGAGAAACTCCACCAGCGGGCAGGTGGCCGGCGACTGCGCGGCCACGACGTGCAGCGCGGCGTGGATGGAGTGGCCGTGCGGGATCACCTGGGCGTCGTACAGCGAGGCGATGGAGCAGATTTTGGTGAGCTCGCTGACGCCCCCGCACCATTCCGGGTCGGCCTGCACCACGGTGATGGCCTGCGCTTCCAGGTAGCGCTTGGCCTCCCAGCGGCCATAGAAATGCTCTCCGGTGGCGATGGGGATCGACGTGGATCTGCGTAGCGCCGCGAAGGCCTCCAGCTTGTCCGGCGGGAAAGCCTCCTCAATCCAACGGGGCCGGTACTGCTCGGTTTGCTTGGCCCAGGCGATGGCGTAGTCCAGAGACCATCCCATGTAGGCGTCGAACATCAGCTCGACCTCGTCGCCCACCGCCTCGCGGACCACGCGCACCAGCTCGACGTTCTTCTTCAGCCCCGCCGGCCCGTCACCCGGACCGTAGGCCATGAACCACTTCTGGTGGCGGAAGCCCGCGGCCTTCAGTTCGGCCGCTTTGCGCCGCGCGGCGTCTGGCTCCACCGAGAAGCCGAGGCACGAGCCGTAGGCCTCTACCGACGCCCTCGTGGGTCCGCCCAGCAGCCGGTAGACGGGCGTCTGGAAGAATCGGCCGCGCAGGTCCCACAGGCAGTTGTCGATGGCCGAGATGGCCATCATGAAGAGGCTCGAGCGGGCGTGGCGGTTTGAACGGTACATCTGGTCCCACAGCGTCTCCACCGCCAGAGC
>JACRBC010000004.1 GCA_016213245.1 Candidatus Solibacter usitatus
ACACCACTGCCAGCCGGGAGTTCTTCGGATCGGTGGAGGCCTTCAGGAAGTCCGGCGGCCCCTGGCCGTGGTTCTTGGCATGCGAGATGCGCGACAGCGCGCCGCGGTAGGGCATGAACTTCTCATCCAGCCCCAGCTTCCTATAGATCTGTTTGATCAGCCCGAGCTGGTCGTCGTCGTCGTAAATGTGAAAAGAGGTGGTGAAGTTGCGCCGCAGCCCGGCCAGCGAGGCCCCGTCTCGCCGCAGCAGGCGGACGCAGAAGGAGTGGAACGTGGATACATTCGGTCCAGAATCGGCCGCAAGGTGGTTCAAGAGGCCCGCCACGCGCTCTCTCATCTCGCCGGCAGCCTTGTTGGTGAAGGTGACGGCCAGCACCGACGGTCCGTAAACCCCTTGATTGGCAATCAGATGCGCGATGCGATGGGTGATCACCCGCGTCTTGCCGCTGCCGGCGCCGGCCAGAATGAGCAAAGGGCCGTCGACGTGCGCGACGGCCTCGCGCTGTTGGGGATTCAGGCCGGAGAGAAAATCCATGGGAGGGCGCTAAGTGGCAATTTTAACACGCGGCCGGAAGTTCAAACGGATTGGGATGAGATTGTTGTAACCTGGGGGCAAGCCGAGTCCGCCTTAAGATTTGTGAAGGAGTGTTGACAAGTTTTGACGCACCCGGCGATGCTGCCCATTCATGCTGGTCGAATTCGAAGTCGTGGAGCGAGCGCGCGCCGGCGATCCGGTGGGCTTCAACGAGCTCGTCACGGCATACCGGCGGCGCATTTTCGGGATCGTGTCCCGCATGATCGGCCGGCCGGAGGACGTCGAGGATGTGGCCCAGGAGGTATTCCTGCGGCTCTACTTTTCGCTCGACCAGTTGCGGAGCGCGGAAGTCTTCGAGCCGTGGCTGTACCGCCTGACGGTCAACGCGGCGCTGGACTATCTGCGCAAGCGCAAGAAACGCCGGCTGGAGGCGCGGGTCTCCGACCTCAGCGAGCAGCAGGTGATGATGGCCGATGCCGCCGCCGGCACGATGGTTCAAACCGAGAACCGGCAGCGGGCGCGGACGCGCGAATTGGTCGATTCGCTGCTCAGCGGGGTCTCCGAGGAGGACCGCCTGCTGTTGACGTTGAAGGAAGTGGAAGGCCTGTCGTTGAAAGAGTTGGAAACGGTCTATCATGTGAACGAGAATGCCTTGAAGGTGCGGCTGTTCCGGGCAAGGCAGAGGGTTTTGAAGGCCTACGCGGCATCCCGGGGAGAAGCCGCCTTGGGGCCGGAAGCGAGCGCGGAACCGAGAGAGGAAGTTTGAGATGAAAGAGCGAGCAGACAACCTGGAGCGGGATTTCGACCGGCTGCTGAGCGCCTACCGCGACGCCTGCCAAGCGCCCGAGCCCAGCCCTGAGTTCATACCGATGCTGTGGGCGCGAATCGAGAACGGACGGAGTTGGACCACGCAGGTGTGGAAGTGGGCCAACGGCTTTGTGGCCGCCGCCGCCGCCGCCAGCCTCTTTCTTGTGCTGTTGCAGATGCTGCCCCGGCACAGCTCGGACTTTTACGGCGCGACTTACCTGGAAACCTTGGCCGACCATGACGACGACCAGGCACTGGGCGAGGTGGCTCGCGTCACCGTCCCGGCCGCGGAGGGTCCCGGGCAGGAGCTTCCAAAGCGATGATCCGCAGGTCCAATCTCAGCCTGGCGCTTTCGATGGTGCTGGTCTTCGCCAGCGGGGCGGTGGTCGGTGCGGTCGGCTTCCGCTACTATAACCTGCGGGAGTCAAGCGCCGGGCAGCGTCCTCCCAGGTCGCCCGACGATTACCGCAACTCCTACCTGAAGGAGATGAAGACGCGGTTGCATTTGAACGGCGATCAGACGCGCCAGCTTGAGGCGGTCCTCGACGAGACCCGGAACCAGTTCAGGGAACTGCGTGAAAAGCACAGGCCGGAGTTCAGGGCGCTGCAGGATGCCCAGACTGAGAAGATCAACTCCATGCTGAACGCCGATCAGCAGGCCGAGTACGCCCGCATGCGCGCCGAGCGGGACGCCCGCAGGAAGGCCGAGGAATCAAAGAGGAAGTAGACCCGGCCGCGTGCGCCTTCAAGGAATCCAGCAGGCCGCCGCGAGGTGGCCTGCCACTGTCTTCAGGCCACGGGCTGGGGCTTGTTGGCGGCGCGCTGGGCCTTGAGAGCGGCCGAGCGCAGTACCTGCTTGTTGAAGCGGTCCACGCGGCCCTCGGTATCCACGAGCTTCTGGCGTCCCGTGAAAAACGGGTGGCAGCTGGAGCAGATCTCCACGCGGATGTCGCCCTTATGCGTGGAGCGCGTCTTGAACTGGTGACCGCAGGCGCAGATCACACTGATTTCGCTATAGGCGGGATGGATGCCGGCTTTCATCGGGGGAATGTCCTTGACAGAGCCAGTATAGCAGAGCGGCGGGGTCCACGGGGCGAACAGGAGTGAAAGGCGCAAATACAAACGCCCCGCAGCCGGACTCCGGCGGCGGGGCGTTACGGTAGCCTGTCTTTCTCAGGCCTTCTGCCTGAGCAATGCGCTTGGATGGCCGGCGCATGTCAATCCCTGCCCTTCACTGAAGCCGGGGTGAGAGAGTGACCAGAACGAGCTTTAGCAGTCGACCACCTCACGCGTGTGATAACTACCAGTTCTCATTGTTGCTGGATCACCTCCTTTCTTCAGTGATGGCCTCATCGTAATCGAGGCAGGCCGGTCTGTCAACGAAAATCTGGAACAGAACCGGAGAAAAGTGTTTCAAACCGCGGAGCCGGCCGCCGCGGCGTCCCGGGGGCCAAGGTGGGCGGTCCGGGGCGGATGTACAATACGGTGGTGCCAACTACCGGGCAGCCGCACTTGATCGATCCGGCCGTGACCGCAACTGCCCAGGGCGCGCTGCACGGCTCGGCCGCCGGCCGGGGATTGTCGGGACTGTTCATTTCCGGCGTCCTGATGTCGTTTCTCGGCGCGATTCTGCCGGCCTGGCGCTACCACATCGCGCCCGACTACCTGCTGATCGGCACCTACTTCCTGTGCCAGAACGCCGGCGTCCTGGCCGGGGCGTGGATGGGGATGAGGTTCATGCGCCGCAAGGGCATCGCCTTCACGCTCAGCTTGGGGGCAGGCGTGGCCGCGGCAGCGCTGGTCCTGCTGGCATTCTTTCCGCCTCCAGCGCCGTTCTGGTGGCGCCTGGCCGGCCTGCTGCTGGTCGGATTCGGCGCCGGCACCCTGAACACAGCGGCTTTTCACGCCATTTCGGCGGCCTATCAGTTGAACAAGGCCGCCGCCGTCAACCTGGCTGGGGCGATGTTTGGCCTGGGCTGCCTGCTCTGCGCCCTGTTTCTTTCCGGCACTTTCTTCGCCTATTCCGTGCAGAGCGTCCTGCTGCTGCTGGCGGCGGCGCCGCTGCTGGCGTCGGTGAAGTATGCGCGCTGGAAGATGCCCGCCGGCGCGCCGCTGGAGCATCCGGCATGGCGCCAGGTGGCCAAGGACTTTCGCAGCCCCGCCGCCATCCTGTTTGCCCTTCTGTTGTTCTTCCAGTTCGGCAACGAAGGCGCGCTGGCCGGCTGGCTGGCGCTCTTTCTGACCCAGAGGCTGGGCGTCAGCCCGGAAACTTCGCTGTTGCTGCTGGCGGTCTATTGGGCAGCGCTGCTGCTGGGCCGGGTGGGGGCGCAATGGCTGCTGCCGCGCGTGTCACACGCACGCCTGCTGGCCGCCGCGGTGGTGGCGCCGATGTTCGCCTGCCTGGTCCTGCTGCTCACCAACAACCTCTTCGGCGCCACGGTGGGGGTGCTGCTGGCCGGAGGCGGCTTTGCCGTCATCCTGCCGCTGGTGATGGAGAAGACCAGCGACCGCTTCCCCTACTTCCATCCGGGCTTTTTCAACGGCATCTTCTCGCTGGCCCTCACCGGCGGACTGCTGGCCCCTGCCTCGGTCGGCTACCTTGCCCACCATTTCGGCATCGGCGTGTTGATGGGGTTGCCCTTGCTGGGCTCCGTGCTGGTCCTGCTGCTGCTGCTGCTGATCCTGCTCGAGGACAAGCTCAGCGCAGCCTGAGCATGGCCTTTCCTCCCGGACCGTCATAGACCAGCTCGATCTTCTTCAACTGCTTGAGCTTGCCCTTCCATTGGAAGTAAATCAGGCCGCTCCTGGCAGAGCCGCCCGGACCCTCGTTCAGCGCCAGTTCCTGAGCTGCCCGCGCGCCCCGGTCCGAGTAGGTGGCCGTTTCATCGGATGTGGTCCGTGATCCAGGCCTGCGCACTGTCGGGTCGCCGGGAAAACGCTCGGCCGGGCGGCGGGGCGCGATGACCACTCCTCCAATGCCCCCACCCACCTGGATGCCCGGAGGATGGTCTCCAGAGTATTCCGGATTCCGGATGTCGGCGGCGGCCATTCCGGGGGTGGCCGGCGCCCACTCCCGCGACGCCCCGTTCAGCCGCAGCCGGAAGTGGCTGGACGAGACCGGCAGGCCAGGATTGCCGCTGGGAAACACGGCCACCTCGACTACAAGGTAGCTGGAGGTATAGAACGAACCGCCGCCCGGCCCGGGCGCGTCGACGGCGCGGCCCAGCAACTCGGCGCCGATAGAGGCATGTGCCGTCCTGGCGCTGGCGGCGTAGTCCGGCGCCGACGGTTTGGGCGGCGTGCCGCCGCTCAGCGCGGGCAGCAGCGTCAACCATGCGGCCAGCATTCTCACGGCCCCAGGATACACTGGATAGTCATGCGCACGGCCATTCATGCACTGCTAACGGCGTTGCTCGCCACCCTCGCGGTTGCGCAGACGCTGGAAGAGTCGGTGGAGAAGATTCTGGCCGCCCCGGCGGCGCGCAAGGCGGCCTGGGGCGTCCACGTGATCGATCTGGCCAGCGGCCGCACGCTCTATGCCAGGAATGCCGGTGTTCCTTTCACCCCGGCTTCCAACACGAAGCTGTTTTCCACGGCTCTGGCGCTGATGCGGCTTGGGCCGGATTACCGCTTCGAAACCAGGGTCCTGGGCGCGGCTCCCGGCTCCGCCGGGCGGATGAAGGGCGACCTGCGCCTGGTAGGCGGCGGCGACCCCACGCTTTCGGCCCGTGCTATGCCCTACCAAAAAGGCCCCATCGAGGGCGATCCGCTGCAAGGCCTGGCCGCGCTGGCCGACGAAGTGGTGGTCCAGGGCGTACGAGTCGTGGAGGGGAATGTGATCGGCGACGACACCCTGTGGCCGTGGCAGCCGTACCCGGAAGGCTGGGCCGCCGGCGACCTGGCCTGGGAGTACGGCGCTGCGGTGAGCGCTCTCACTCTGAACGATAACGCGATCTCCATCACTGTCCGGCCCGGCCAGTCGCCCGGCGCGCCGGCTGAATTGGCTCTGCGGCCTGCGGTGGAGCATTTCACATTTCTTTGCACACTCCGGACGGAAGCCGGCGCTGAGCGCAAGATCACCCTGGACCGGGCGCCGGGATCGAGCGTGGTCGAAATCGGAGGCGCCGTTCCCCCAAACTCAGCGCCCTACTCCCGGTTGATCGCCGTGGAGGACCCGGCGCGCTTCGCCGCCGAGGCGTTCCTGCTGTTGTTGCGCGCCCGCGGGGTCTCGGTGGGCGGAGCCGCCAGAACGGCCCACCGCGCAGCCGGCCAGCCCTACCTTCCGCCCCAGGGCGTGGTGCTGGCGCGCCGGCTCTCGCCCCCCTTGCTGGAGATCGCCCGCGTGGTGGACAAGGTGAGCCAGAACCTCCATGCCGAAATCCTGTTGCGTGAGGTGGGCCGGGTGAAGCGGGGACAGGGGACCGCCGCCGCCGGCCAGGACGAGATGGAGGAGTTCCTCCTCGGCCTGGGAATCGAGAAGCCGGACTTTTCGCTGGAAGACGGTTCCGGGCTCTCCCGGCGGACCTTGATCAGCCCCACCGCCGTCACCTCGCTGCTCGGGTACATGCATCAGAGCCCGCACGGGGAGGCCTTTTGGAGCCTCCTGCCGGTCGCCGGCGAGGACGGAACGCTCTCCACGCGCTTCCGCGGCGTGGATGGCGCCTCGTCGATCCGCGCCAAAACCGGGACCATCAGTCACGTGGCGGCGCTGTCGGGCTACGCGGGCCTGAACGGCGGCCGGCGCCTCGCGTTTTCCATCATCGCCAACGGCGCCACTGGCCCTGCGGCCGAGGTCCGTGCCGTGATTGATAGAATTGCGGTAGCGGTCATGCGCGAAGGACAACGATAACCATGCCCATCTACGAATACGCTTGCCAGGAGTGCGGGACGAAGTTCGAGAAGCTCATCCGGCGCGAGGCCGACCTCGACGCACTGGCCTGCCCGTCGTGCGGCCAATCCCGGCTCGCCCGGCAACAGTCCACCTTCGCGCCCCAGATGGGCGCTTCCAAGCCGGCCGCGCCCGCCATGTGCCCTTCGGGCGGGATGTGCCCGACTCCGGGGAAGTGCGGGTTGAACTAGTTTGAGCCTGTGTCTATCTTTCGTTTAGTCCTGGCGGCCGGGGGGCTTGACTTTCGCTAAGTATTCGCCAAGAATGTTGGCATGGCTCTCACGCCGAGGCAAAAGGAAGTGCTCGACTTTCTGGTCGAGTATACGGAACGGCAAGGTTACAGCCCGAGCTTTGAGGAGATCGCCCGCGGGTTGCAGTTGGCATCGCTGGCTACCGTCCACAAGCACGTCACGGCTCTGGAACAAAAGGGGTATCTCAAACGGCGCTACAACGAGAGCCGGTCGATTGAAGTGTCGGCCGACTATCGCATGGCGGAACGGGAGCGCGTCCACGGCACTTCAACCGGATCCACGGAGGTCCCGTTGCTGGGCAGGATCGCCGCCGGTGCGCCCGTGGAAGCCGTAGCTTCACCGGAGACGCTCAACTTTGCTGATTTCGCCGGGTCCGCAGAGACCTACGCTTTGCAGGTGAAGGGGGACTCGATGATCGAGGACCACATCTGCAGCGGCGATTTTGTGCTGGTGGAGCGTACTCCGAACATTCGCGACGGCGAAATCGTGGTGGCGCTGGTCGACGGAATGGAGACCACGCTCAAGCGCATCTACCGTGAGGCGGAAGGCATGGTCCGGCTCCAGCCGGCCAACAGCGGGATGGACCCGATTCGCGTTTCCGGCGAAAGGGTCGAACTCCAGGGCCGCGTCCTGGCCGTGCTGCGAAAATATCGCTAGCCGGCCTGGTGTCTGGCGCGCACGATCTCGATGGCGCGCAGCCAGTCCTGGTGTGCCTGGCCGTGGGAGGCGCCGCGGTTCAGCCAGAGCAGGTAGGCTTCCTGGGCGATCTCGGCCTGGTGGAGAGTCTCGTCGAAGGCGGAAATCTCCTTCCCCGGCGCTTCGGGCCGGCTGCGGCGCGCCGCCGGCTTGCGGGCGGGGGCCTTGTGGGTGGCGGCCGTGGACTTCGTTCTGGCGGCGGCGCGCGACTTGAGGGGTGGGACGGCGGCCGGTGTCACGGCGCCTGTTTCTGCGGCGGTTTTCTTCTTGGGCGGCATTTTCTCAATGATTCTCCGGAACTGCAAATGCGGCGTGAATAGTGGGCCACGCTTGCGTCTCTGCGCGCCGGCGGAGTACGCGGCCTGACTGCTGCAACGCGGGTCCGCCCCTTCGTGGGGGCAAGGTGAATCTTCCGCGCCTGTCGAAGGCGGGAGGCGGGATTCCTCTTCAATCATTATACCGCATACCGCGCCGATCAACGCGCGCTACGGCCTGCTGAGCCCGTCCAAACGGATATCCTGGTTCAGTATGATCGGCGTGCGATTTACCTGCCAGCCCGGCTGCACCCATTGTTGTGACGTGCAGGGATTCGTTTACCTGACTGAGGCGGACCTGGTGCGGGCCGCTGGTTTGCTGAAACTGGAGCCGGCCGAGTTCGAAGCGCGCTACGTTTATCGCACCCGCCATCTCATCCGGCTGCGCAAGCCGCCCGGCCGGCAGTGCCATTTTCTGGCTGAGGGGGGATGCTCCATCCACCAGGGCAAGCCGACGCAGTGCCGCCTGTTCCCGTTCTGGCCTGACCTGCTGGAATCCGCCCGCGCCTGGACGGCCGTTTCAAGACGTTGTCCGGGCATTGGGAAGGGCGTTCTGATCCAAATTGGTACTGCCCACGAAACAGCCTCCGAAATGAAACGCGCCTACCCCTCGATGTATTCGGAATAGTGGCGGCGCTAGGCCGCGCCATGAGCCTCTGAATCCAATTACTTGCCGCCGCCGCACGGCATTGGCACTCCTCCTGCATAGGAACGAGCTCAGGAAGCTCTGCCGGCATGCTCTCCAGCATCTCGAACCGAATCGAACACTACATGGACCTGCTGGCTTACCGGCAGAAGCTGGTGGCCGCCAATATCGCCAACGCCGACACTCCCGGCTATCGCACGCGCGACCTCGACTTCCAATTCGAGTTCCTGTCGCTGCCGGAGGGGGATAGCCCACGGGCGATCGAACCAGCCGGTCTGACGATGAAAAACGATGGCAACAACGTGAGCCTAGACCGGGAAGCGCGCCTGCTGGCGGAAAACGCCCTGCGATTCAACGTGGCCAGCAACCTGCTGAAGGGTGAGATCAGGCTGCTGAGGAAGGCAATCGAGGAGGGACGCGGCTGATGAGCCTGTTCAATCTGTTTTCGGTCAGCGCCTCGGGCATGGCGGCCCAAAGGGCCCGCGCCGAGGCCATTGTGGAGAATCTGGCCAATGCCGAGACCACGCGCACCCCTGACGGGGGTCCGTACCGGCGCAGGGACATTATTCTCTCTCCCCAGGCGCAGGATTCTCCCTTTTCCGCCGTGTTTCAGACCGAGCTGGATGCCGGCTCCACCGGCGTCGGCGTAGCCGGGATGGTAGAAGACAGCCGCCCGCCGGATCAGCGCTATCAGCCGGGGCATCCGGACGCCGACTCCAGGGGGTATGTCTCCTATCCTCATATCAACCCGGCCGAGGAGATGGTGGACCTGATGAGCGCCGCGCGCGGCTATCAGGCCAACGTGGCGGCCATCAGCGCGGCCAAGGACATGGTCGCACGGTCGATCGACTTGATGCGGTAGTGTGATCCGGCAGTCTTGATCCGGCACTTTTGAGAAGGCAATGCTGAATCCAATCATCGCAATCCGTCCTCCCGATCTCATCGCGCCGGTGCAGTCCGCCGCGCAGGCCCACCCGGGGGCCTTTCAGAGCGTCTTTGGAGAAGCGCTGAAGACCGTGGACTCGCTGCACGCCCAGTCCAGTGGTTCCATCGAGCGGTTCCTGAGCGGCGAGGGCGAAGACCTGCACCGCGTGGCATTGGAACAGCAGCGCGCCGCGGTGGCCTTCGACCTCTTCCTGCAGGTTCGCAACAAAATGGTACAGGCCTATCAGGAATTAATGAGGATGCAGGTCTGAGCGCGCGCCGCGCGCCTGCCGCCGACAGCCGCACATGAACCAGTTCACCGCCCTCATCAGCGCGCTCTCGCTCCGGCAGAAGATCTCTCTCCTGCTGGCCTCGGCGGCCATGGCGGCCGCCATCGCCTGGGGCATGCAATGGAATCGCCAGCGCGACCTGAAGCCGCTGTTCATCAGCGTCGCGGCCGAGGATGCCGCGCCGATGGTGGAGAAGCTCCGTTCCGCCAATGTGGCATTCAAGGTGGCCGACAACGGCACCATCCTGGTTCCCTCGGCGCAGGTCGCCGAATTGCGGCTCGACATGGCCGCCGCGGGCCTGCCGCGGAGCGGCCGCATGGGTTTCGAGATCTTCGACAAGACCAATCTCGGCGCCACCGATTTCGCCGAGCACGTCAACTACCGGCGGGCGATCGAGGGCGAATTGGAGCGTAGCGTGGTTTCGCTGTCTGAAGTGGAGCGGGCGCGTGTCCACGTTACATTTTCCAAGGAATCGGTCTACATGGAAAACCGCCAGCCCGCCAAGGCCAGCGTGCTGGTCAAGTTGCGTCCCGGAGCCCGGCTTTCCCCACCGCACGTGCAGGCCATCCAGCACCTGACGGCCAGCGCGGTGGAAGGGCTGAGCCCGGAGTCGGTTTCGATCCTGGACATGTCGGGCAACCTCCTCGGCCGGCCGCGCCGCGATCTCGAAGCTGAAACCGGCGCGCCCGGCGTCGCACTGGAATTGCGCCAGGGGCTGGAGAAGGACTACATCGCCAAGGTCCGGGCCACGCTCGATCCGTTGCTGGGTGCGGAGAAGTACCGCGCGGGTGTGAGCATCGACTGCGATTTCACCAGCGGCGAGCAGAGCGAAGAGACATTCGACCCGGACCGCTCGGTCATGTCCACTTCGCAGAAGACCGAGGATCTCACCTCGGCAGCAGCTTCCGGCGGCGTGCCGGGAACGGCTTCCAGCCTCCCCCGGCCCGTTCCTCGCGGCGGTTCCTCCTCCGGAGGGGTTTCGCGCAAGACCGAGAACACCTCCTACCTGACCAGCCGGGTGGTGCGCCACCTGAAGCTGCCACAGGGGACCATCAAACGCCTCTCCGTAGCCGTGCTGGTGGATCACAGCCTGCGCTGGGAGGGCGAGGGGGCCAAAGCCAAGCGGATCCTGGAGCCGCCACCGGCGGAGAAGCTCAAAGTCGTCCGTGATGTCCTGGCCGGCGTGGTGGGCTTCAATCAGGAGCGTGGCGACCAGATTCTTGTGGAAACCTTGCCCTTCGAAGCCACTCTGACCGCGCTGCCGCCGGATGAAGTCGCCCCCCGGCCGGACTCCTCCGCCCAGCCCGACGGCATTCCGGGCTGGCTCCGCCCGCTGCTGAACAAAGCGCCGGTCGCAGTCTGGGCGGCCGCGGGCGCCGCGCTGGCGGCGGTGCTGGCGCTGATCGCACTGCTGCTGTTCCGCCGCCGCCCGGGCCGGGCGGCGGTGGCCCAAAGCGCCCCGGCCGTCGCCGCGGGAAAGCGCAATCCATCGCAGATCCCGGCGGCCGATCAGGCAGCGGAGTTTGAGGAAAGAGCGATGGCCAAAGTGAAGGAGAACCAGGCCGAACGTGAACGATTGGAGCGCGAAACACTGGACTCGCTCAAGATGCCGTCTCACACCAAGAAATCCGAAGTGCTCAAGAAAGTGATCACCGAGGAAGCCCGGAAGGATCCGGCCGCCACCGCCCAACTCCTGCGCACCTGGATCACGGACCAACGTTGAGATGATCACCAACTCGCTGGCCAATCGCGACACGGACGGACCGAAACACAGCGGCGCTCAGAAGGCGGCCGTTCTGTTGGTCACCCTCGGCGAGCAGACCGGCGCCGAAGTGCTCAAGCACCTCGACGAGGACGAGGTCGCCGTCATCGGCAAGGAGGTCGCCCGCATCCACTCCATCACCGCCGAGGACGCCGAGGCCATCCTGGACGAGTTCTACCAGATGTCGGTGGCCCAGGACTACGTGCTCAAAGGCGGCATCGATTATGCACGCAAGATTCTGGTCACTGCCTTCGGGGCCGAGTCGGCCCGCAAGATCCTCGATCGCCTCATGAAGCTACTGGGCCACGAAGCCGCCAGCTTCGACGCGCTGCAAAAGGCCGACCCCCAGCAGCTTGCCAAGTTCATCCACAGCGAGCATCCGCAGACGGTCGCGCTGATCCTCAGCCACCTGGGTTCCTCCCAGGCGGCCGGCCTCCTCTTTTCGCTGCCAGCGAATCTGCGCGCCGACGTGGCTCTGCGGATGGCCAACCTGGACCAGATCTCGCCCGATATTATCTCCAAAATCGCCGGCATCATCGGCCAGAAGCTGAAAGCTCTGGGCGAACTGAGCCGGGAGTCCTACGGCGGCGTGCGCGCCGTGGCGGAAATGTTCAACCGGCTGGATTCCGGCACCAGCAAGGACATTCTGGACAACATCGAGCAGAACGACGCCAACCTGGCTGAGACCATCCGCCACCTGATGTTCGTCTTTGAGGATCTGCTGCTCATCGACCAGAGCGGCATCCAGGAGGTTCTCGGGCGGCTCGACCGCAAAGTGCTGACGGTGGCCCTGAAGGGCACCAGCGATCAGTTGAAGAACCACTTCCTGCAGTGCATGTCCCAGCGCGGCGCCGAGATGCTGAAGGAGGACATGGATGCGCTCGGGCCGATCAAAATCAAAGAGGTGGAAGGAGCCCAGCAACAGATCATCTCCATCGTCCGTCAACTGGAGACCGAAGGAGTTGTCAACCTGAAGGGCACGGTGGGTGAGCAGTACGTAGTGTAGCGCTATGTCGTCGAAGATCGTCAAAGCCGGCGCGGATGAACAGAGGGCGGCCACGGCCTGGACCTGGCGCCGCGGGGCCGAGGCCCGCGAAGCGGCCCGGCCGCCTCAGGCGGCCGGGCCGGCGGACGGCGACGTGGCGGAGCCGCAGCGGGAGATCCAGAGCCGCATGGGCGCGGAAATCGAGAGTGCATTCCGCCGTGGGGAAGCGGCGGGACGGCAGGCTGCCGCCAGCGAAGTCGATACCGCCCTGGCCGGCCTGGCGCGTTCCATCGAAGCGCTCGCCGGATCCCGGGCCCGGTACTGCCGGGAGGCGGAGCGCGAAGTGGTGGCCATGGCCCTGGCCGTGGCCAGGAGAGTTCTCCGCCGCGAAGTGCAAATCGACAGCGGCGCTCTGCTGGGACTGGTGCGCGCCGCCTTCGACAGCGTCTCGCTGCGGGATATCACCGAGGTCCGCATCCATCCCTCCTTCAGCGCGCCGCTGGCGGCGCACCTGGCCGCCATCGGCGCGCCCCAGTCGATCGCCGTCACGGCGGACCCGACCTTGGAGCTGGGGGCGGTGCTGGTGGAAACCGCCCACGGCACGGTCGACGCCTCGGCCGAGACGCAACTGGACGAGATCGGGCGCGGCTTCGCCAGCCTGCCGCCCGGCCGGGGGAGCGGCCGGTGAGCGCCCGATTCGATCCCGCTCCCTACCTCCGGGTCCTGGAGTCGCTGGATAGCGTCCGCTTGTGCGGCGAGGTAACGCGCACCACCGGACTGCTGATTGAAAGCCGCGGCCCGCACGCCGGAGTGGGGGAGTTCTGCGAGGTCCTGACGCGATCCGGACGTACCTTCCGCGTCCAGGTGATCGGGTTCAGGGACGGCCGGCTGCTCTCGATGCCCCTGGAAGAGACCGACGGCCTGGGCGCCGGCGACTCCGTCATCGCCCGGCCGCAAGCGTCGCGCGTGGCCGCCTCCAATCGCCTGCTGGGCAGGGTCCTGGACGGTTTCGGCGCGCCCATCGATGGCGGGCCGCCCGTCGAGGCGGAGGAGTTCCGCGACATCTACGCCGTCCCCCCCGGCCCGCTGGAGCGCGAGCCTATCTGCGAGCCCCTGGCCACCGGCATCCGCGCCATCGACGGCTTCCTCACCTGCGGCCGCGGCCAGAGAATCGGCATCTTCGGGGGCAGCGGCGTCGGCAAGAGCACGCTGCTCGGCTCTCTGGTCCGTCATCACAACGCCGACGTCGCCGTGGTGGCCCTGATCGGCGAGCGCAACCGCGAGGTGCGCGATTTCATCGAGAACGAACTCGGACCTGAAGGCATGCGCCGCGCCGTGGTGGTCGCCGCCGCCTCGGACCGCCCCTCGCCCGTGCGCGTGCGGGCCTGCTTTGTCGCCCTGGCTCTGGCCGAGTTCTTCCGCGACCAGGGCAAAGACGTTCTCCTGGTCGCCGATTCGGTCACCCGGCTCTCCATGGCGCAGCGGGAAATCGGACTGGCCGGCGGCGAGCCTCCCAGCCAGAAAGGCTACACCCCCAGCGTCTTCCAGATGCTGCCGCGCATCTTCGAACGGGCAGGCCGCTTCCAACGCGGCTCCATCACCGGCTTCTTCACCGTCCTGGTGGAGGGCGACGACATGAACGAGCCCATTACCGATGCCGTACGCGGCATCCTGGACGGCCACATCGTGCTTTCCCGGACCCTCGGCCACGCCGGCCACTATCCCGCCATCGACGTGCTCCAGTCGGTCTCCCGGCTGGCCCCCCGCGTCGGCGCCGAACAGGCCGATCCCGCCCGGCGCGTCCGCGAGACCCTCTCCCTTCTGCAGGCCTCCGAGGACCTGATCCGCATCGGCGCATATGCCTCCGGCTCCAATCCGTCGCTCGACGCCGCCCTGCGCCGCGAGAGCCGGATCAAGGAATTCCTGAAGCAGACTCCGGCCGAACACTCCTCCTTGTCGCAAACCATCGACGCCCTGCGCGAACTCTGCGAGGTCCGATGAAGCGCTTTCACTTCCCGCTCGACCGCCTGCGCGCCTGGCGTCAGACCCAGTTCGAACGAGAAGAGGCGCGCCTGGCCGCGCTGTTGGCCGAACTGGAGGCGCTGCGCCAGCACCGGGGCCAACTGCGCGCCCAGGAGGCCGCCTCGCTGGCGAGCATTCACGCCAGCCCGGTGGTGAACGTGGCCGAGCTCCAAACACTGGAAGCATTTCGCCGCTGGGTACGCCGCGAGGAGGTCAGGATCAAGTCCGAAGAAGCCGGGCTGGGGGCCAGAATCGCCGAGCAGCGCGGCGCGGTGGTCGAAGCGCGCCGCAAGGTGGAGGGGCTGGACCGGCTCAAGGAGAAGCGTCTCAACGCCTGGAGAGCGGAGGTGGATCGCCAGACCGAGCAGGCGGTCGCCGAGCTCGTCATCGCCCGCTGGACTTCCCGCTAGGCCGCGGGCTTGCCCGCCTGGAGAAACTTCAGGAACTCCGAGGTCTCCCTGGTCAGCCCGGCAAACGACGCCACCACGCTTCCGCCGGGCTCAAAGACGGCATAAAAGGGAATCGCCACCGTCTGAAACATCTTCTCCTGGCGCCGCTGGTTCTCTTCGCTGGCCGCGTCGGTCCCGTCGGTGTACAGCTCCACCAGGACCATCTCGTCCAGCGCGGCGGCGATCTCCGGCCGCGGGAACATGTTGGCCTTCATCCAGTGGCAGTTGGTGCAGGCGTAGCCGGTAAAGGCCACCAGCACGCGCCTGTTCTCCGCTTTGGCGCGCGCCAGGGCCCCGTCGAAGTCGTTCTTCATCCACCGGGCCTGTGCCAGGCCGCCGCCACCGGCAGCCGCACGCTCGGCGGGCGCCGGCACATAAGCCTCCAGCTCCCCAAGCCGCGTACCGAACATCCCCGGCGCCAGGCTCAGGGCAAAGCCGAGCAGCAGGACGCCCGGCAGCAGCCGTCCCGCGCTCACATCCTCTTCGCGCCGGACGCCTTCCATGCGCAGGAATCCCAGCAGGTACAGCCCCGGCAGGGCGAACAGCACCATCCACAGAGCCAGGTATCTCTCCCGCGTCAGCAGGCCCCACTGCATCACCTGGTCGACGTTGGCCAGGTACTTCAGCATCGCCGCCAGAATCAGGAAGCCCAGCACCACCTTGACCCGCGACATCCAGCCGCCGCTGCGCGGCAACTTTCCCAGAAACGACGGGAACAGCGCCAGCAGAAAAAACGGCGAAGCCAGCGCCGAGGAGAAGGCCAGCATCCCGAGCACCGGCTGGAGCTTGTCGCCGCCCACCGAGGCGGCCAGCAGCGTGCCCATGAACGGGCCCACGCATGCGAACGCGGCCAGGCAGAAGGTCAGCCCCATGATCAGCGTCCCCAGGTAGCCGCCGCGGTTGGACGCCATGTTCAGCCGGGTCAGCAGGCCCGTGGGCAGCGTGATCTCAAACGCTCCCAGAAGGCTCAGCCCAAAGGCCAGGAAGACCACCGAAATCAACCCGTTCACCCACGGATTGGCGCCCAGTTGCACCACCGCGAAAGGCCCCAACGCCGCGCTCAGTCCGAATCCAATGCCTGTGAACAGCACCACGATGCCCAGGCAGAACACCACCGCCTGCGTTACCGCCTGCCGGCGATTTCCGCCCGCGCCCTGGTTGAGGAAGAACGACATGGTGATCGGGATCATCGGGAAGACGCACGGCGTGAAGATCGCCGCCAGGCCAAAACCGAATGCCAGCAGCAGGAAGGAGCCCAGGTCCTGCCGCTGGGCAGCCGGCGCCGTCCGATTGTCCGCCGGCGGCGTAGCCCCGGGCTGGAACCGGACCAAGCCGGCCGGAATCACGCCCGGCGGGACGGGACTCCCGGCGGCCACTTCCAGCGTGGCCCCGGCGGTCACCTTTTTCGGCGGCAGGCACTCCTTCTCCGTGCAAAGCTGAAACCGCATCTGCGCCTCCAGATCCAGCGGGCCGGCCGGCGCATCCTTGGCCAGTTCGATGAGCAGCAGAAAGCTCTGCTCGCCCTCATAGGTCTCTGTGCCGATACTGAAGTTCGGGTCGAAAGCGCGCTTCGGGGCGGGGAAGTAGACGTCCCACTTGGTCACGGCGGGGTTTTCCGCCAGCTTGATCGTGGTCGCCGTCGGGCCGCCGGTTGGACCCGGCTTGGGCGTCGTGAGCGAATACATGTGCCACGGCGCGGTGAGTTTCAGATTCAGCCGGGCGGTGATCACCGAGCCAGCCGGGGCCCGCTGCACCGCCGGCGACAGCGTCCATGCCGCCGGTGACGGCTTCTGGGCGGCCAGAGGCAGCCCGCAGACCAGAAGGCCGAGCGCGGCGCTAGCCCGAAGCCTGGCCGTTTTCCTGCTGCCAACGGTGGATTTCGCTCTCGATGCGGTCGTTGACATGTTCTGAAGCGGACTCGGTAGCCACGCGGATCGCGTTGCGGATGGCATTGTCGTTCGACCTTCCATGACAGATGATCACCACGCCTTTCACGCCCAGTAGCGGCGCGCCGCCGTACTCGGAATAGTCCATGCGTTTGCGGAAGTCCTTAAACGCCTGCCGGCTCAGCACCGCCCCGATCTTGCTGGCGATGGTGGCCTGCAGGCTCTCCTTCAACATCTGCTTGACCACTTCCACCAGGCCTTCGCTCACCTTCAGCGCCACGTTGCCGATAAAGCCGTCACAAACGATCACGTCGGCGTGGCCCGTGTAGAGGTCGCGCCCCTCCACGTTGCCGATGAAGTTCAGCGGCATGGTCTTCAGCAGCAGCGACGCCGCCTTGGTCAGGTCGTTGCCCTTGTGCTCCTCTTCGCCGATGGAGAGAATCCCCACCCGGGGCGATTGCGTGTGGAACACCAGCCGCGAATAGACTTCCCCCATCAGCGCGAACTGCGCCAGCATGCGGGCCGACGAATCCACGTTGGCGCCGACGTCCACCAGCACCGCCGGCTTGCCCTTGATCGTTGGGAAAGGATTGGTGAGCGCCGGCCGGTCCACTCCGGGAATCATCCCCAGCACGGTCTTGGATATGGCCATCACCGCGCCCGTGTTGCCGGCCGAAACCAGGCCGTCGGCTTCGCCGTCCCGCACCAGCCGTGAAGCGATGCGGATGCTCGAGTCGCGCTTGGTCCGCAAGGCCTTGGCCGGATTGTCCTCCATCGTCACCACTTCGCTGGCGTGGACGATGCGGATCGGGAGCTTGCGCCAGCCGTCGTATTTCGACAGCTCGGCCTTCAGCACGTTCTCCTTGCCGACCAGCAGGACGTTGACGTCCTGATCTCGTGCGGCACGAACCGCGCCGTGCACCTCGGGGACGGGAGCGTGGTCGCCCCCCATGGCATCCACTGCGATGGTGATCATTCAATCCACTGAAGTTCGAGCGCTTGACGCCGTCCAGGCTACTGCTGAACGACCTCGATCACTTCACGCGTCTTATACCACCCGCAATGCGGGCAAGCCCGGTGCGGCAGCTTCATTTCATGGCACTTCGGGCACTCGCTCAGACCAGCCACTTTCAGTGAGTCGTGCGTGCGGCGTGCGCTGGTACGCCGCTTGGAGTGGCGTCGTTTCGGATTCGGCATTGCTTCCTTCCTGTTTAGCCTCTCCCCGCGGAACGGTCCCGGCCGGGTCGCCGGAGCCCCCAGCCGCGACCGGGAGAAATGACAAGTCTTTTCTATTTTAGTAGATCCGGACGCCTCTTGTCACCGGAGCTGCTTGAACGCCTCCCACCGCGCGTCGCTCGTCACCGTTGCGCAGCCGCACTGCCTGTCGTTGCGGTTCACCCCGCACACCGGACAGAGCCCCTTGCAGTCCTCCCGGCAGATGGCCTGCATCGGCAGGCTGAGCAGCACGTGCTCGCGGATCGCCTCGCGCAGTTCCACCCCGTCGCCGTCGTAAAACGACAGATCGATTTCACCCTCCTCCAGGTGAACCTCCCCATGCCCGCCGGCCTTCACCGCCGGGCGGTAGAACAGGTCGAAATCGCCGTCTACCGGCATCCGGGCAGGTTCCAGGCAGCGGTCGCAGGCGGCCTCGATCCCCGCCGTGACGTGCCCCCGCAGCCGGATCTCGCCTAATGTGTTGCGCAGCAACTCCGCCGTCCCCGCCACCCTTAAGTCCCCGATCTGACTGAACTCTTCCGGAAACTGGATCTCACCGGGCCGGTAGCAGACGTCGAAGAGAATCGGGTGGTGTTCCAGTTCGGTCAGTGTAAAGAACATGGCAGGCTCCTGCTTACTCCATGATACCGCCCGCCCGGCGGACGGCTCAGTCCTTCGCCGCCGGCAGCCAGCGGCGGATCAGCAGGTCGTAGAGTCCGGCGCCCACCAGCCCGCCGGCCAGCGGCGCCACAACCGGTATCCACCAGATTGCCCCGCCGTCGGTCAGCCCGTTGTTCTTATACCCCAGTGCTGTCACCAGCAGGCGCGGGCCAAAGTCGCGCGCCGGATTGATGGCATAGCCGTGCAGCTTACCAAAAGAAATCCCGATCGCCACCACGATCAGCCCGATGATCACCGGAGTCAGGTTCCCGGCCACAGGCTGGTTGCGCTCGTCGGTCACCGCAAAAACCAGAAATAGCAGCAGCGCCGTGCCCAGCGCCTGGTCGAAGAAGCCCGCCGAGAGCGCCTCGGGAAACGCCGGGAACGTCGTGAACATCCCAGCCGTCTTCTCCAGCAGCGGGTCGAACTTCTCAATCGCCAGCCTGTAGTTGGCAAACACCAGCCCCGCACCGGCCATCGCCCCCAGCACCTGCGCCAGGCAGTAAGGCGCTACTCTTGCCCACGAAAAGCCCCGGAATACCGCCAGCGCCAGCGTCACCGCCGGGTTCAGGTGCGCGCCGCTGATCTTGCCCGCGGCAAACACCCCCAGCATCACCCCCAATCCCCAACCCAGCACGATGTTGGTGTAGCCGCCATTCACTACCTCGCCCGGCACGCCCGAGCCGAACAGCACCACCATGGCGCATACCCCGGCGCCAAACAGCAGAATAATCATTGTGCCGGCGAATTCGGCCAGCAGCTCTCCGAGCAGTCCATTGCGCATGGGCTAGAGGATACTACTCCGGCAGGGCCTTTTCCAACCAGTCCATCATTTCTTTTTGCCGCTCCAGCTTGCCCGTGCCCACCTCCAGGTTCACGTAGCGCACCCCCAGCCGCGCACACAGCCGTGACATGGAGCCGTCGTCCTCCCCTTCCGGCGCGCTTTGCAGCACTACGTTGTACGGACCCTGCGACAACAGCTTGTAGTCCCTGCCATCGGTCGCCAGGAAGAACTCGTGCGGCTCGCCGCGCCGGGGCAGGGAAGCCGCCTGCGAGATCCCCACCTCGTCTTCCACCGAGTATCCCCGGGCATTGTTGTGCAGCGCGAAAAGCAACCCGCGCTTCGGCGGCAGGAGCGCCTTCACCAGCTTCGGACGCGCCCCGTCCAGCCAGTCCAGAGCACGCATCACCTCCAGATCGCTCCAGCCCGGGTTCAGCCGCCGGTAGCTCTTCTCCGCCCCGGCCCGCGAGTACATCCGGTTGGGGTCCAGCCTGCCGCCCGCCACTGTCACCAGCCGGTCGCTGCCGGTCACGCTGAACGCCACCCCGCGCCGCGTCCGCATGTGCTCGGCCAGCGCCTTGGCGGCCGCGGTCTCGTCGCCGTGGATACGCAGATACCTTCTGCGCGACCGGCCGTTGGTGGTCCTCTCGAACTGGATGTCGGCAAGAAGCACCAACTCTAAGTGGTGCTTTCTCGGGCCGAAGATCGACATGAGCACGGCGCGCCGGCTCAGGCCCTGTTCTGATGAAGTTGCCGCGACCATATCCTATGAGCATAATAGGGGCGGAGGTGATCATTCATGATCCTCGAAGCCACCAAGCCCGGCGCCGGCCACGCTCTTGAAAGAGAATTCAATCCCTGGCTCGCCGCCGAGGCCCGCTTCAACGAGGCCGCCACGTTGCTCGGCCTGGACGATGGACTCCAGAAAGTCCTCAGAAACCCCGCCATGGAGGTGACCGTTCATATCCCGGTCCAGATGGACGACGGGCGGCTGGAAGTTTTCACCGGATATCGCGTCCAGCACTCGCTGGCCCGCGGTCCCGCCAAGGGAGGCATCCGCTTCGCCCCCGACGTCACGCTCGACGAAGTCCGCGCCCTGTCGTCGTGGATGACCTGGAAGTGCGCCGTGGTCAATATCCCCTTCGGCGGCGGCAAGGGTGGCGTCATCTGCGACCCCGCCATCCTCTCGCAGGGCGAACTGGAACGCATCACCCGGCGCTATACCGCCGAGCTGTTGGACATCATCGGCCCCGAGCGCGACGTGCCGGCGCCGGACATGAACACCAACGAGCAGACCATGGCCTGGATCATGGACACCTACTCCATGCACAAGCGGACCACCGTCACCGCCGTGGTCACCGGCAAGCCGCTCAACCTCGGCGGCTCCCGCGGCCGCGTGGAAGCCACCGGACGCGGCTGCATGATCGTCAGCCTTCAGGCGCTGCGCAAGTTTCATCTGGAACCCTCTCAGGCCAAAGTCGTCGTGCAGGGCTTCGGCAATGTCGGCGGCAAGGCCGCCCGTCTGATGCACAAAGCCGGCATGAAGATCGTCGCGGTGATCGAATACGACGGCGCCGTTTACAGCGCCAACGGCATCGATCCCGACGCGTTGGAGAAGCACCGCCGCGAAACCGGCTCCATCACTCAATTCCCCGGAGGCGAGAACATCGACAAACAGGAGGCCATGTTCCTGCCCTGCGACGTGCTGGTGCCCGCCGCCAAGGAAAACGTCATCCACTCGCGTAACGCCCACAAGCTCCAGGCGAAAATCATCTGCGAGGGCGCCAACGGCCCCACCACCGCCGAAGCCGACAGGATCCTCGATGAGAAGGGCATCTTCATCATTCCCGACATCCTGGCCAACGCCGGCGGCGTCACCGTCTCTTACTTTGAATGGGTGCAGGACCGCCAGGGCTACTTCTGGAACGAGCAGCTCGTCAACGGGCGGCTGGAGGAGATCATGGTGAACTCCTTCAAGGACGTCGTCGATTACGCCGAACGCCACTCCGTCCACAACCGCACCGCCGCCTACATGCTGGCGCTCGACCGCGTCGCCTTCGCCATCAAGCTGCGCGGCATCTACGCATAAGGAAAACAGGGGGACACACTTCAGTGTGTCCCCCTCACCGAATCCCCCTCACCGAATCCCACGGCCCGTCCCTGCGCCCCGCCCTTCGTGGCGCCGATGGGGTTCGATACCGTCCGGGAATCCCGGTTTAGAGTCGGGGCCTCTTCCAGCCGCCGCAAGCCTGTTCCAGATGTGACGCCACCGCCAGCGCAATGTGCTCCTTCCACGGCGCGGCGACAACCTGAACATTGATAGGTAGTCCCTCGGCGGACTCGCCGCAACGGACGACGGCGCCGGGGCAACCGCTCAGGTTGTGAGCGATGGTGTAGGAGAAGGCGGGCAGATGGGCCACCGATTCGCCGTGCGGGAGCGCCGGGAAAGCGTTCACCGGGCAGAGCAGCGCGTCGTAGCGCTGGAAGAAGCTCAGCACTTGCATGCGGTAGAGATCGCGGCGAACCAGCAAAGCGCCGAACTCGGTGCTGGAGACGGCCCGTTGCCGGAATACCTCCAACGTTTCGCCCAACAGAGGAGACAACTCGGTGGTCCCGCACATTTTCAGCAGCTCGCGCAGGCCGGCGCCGCCGTCGGCGGCCATCAGTCCCAGGAATATCTCGTAACATTCAGGCGTGCCTTCCGGGATGCCCTCCTCGACAATCGAGCCCGATGCGGCCACCTGCCTGGCGGCCTGCTCGACCGTGGCTGCGGTTTCCGGTGTGCAGGGCTGAATTCCGTTGTGCGTGTGGAAAGCGATGCGCAGCTTGCCCGGCCGAACCTCGTCCGGGTCGCCGAGGGTTGCATCCACGGCGCTGGCGTCGATCATGTCAGGTCCCATCATCAGCGGCAGAGTCAGCGTTAAGTCTTCGACAAAGCGCGCCATCGGCCCCGCCGTTGCCGCCAAAGTCACGACGCCGAACGGTCCCGGGAAGTAGCCGGTGAGCGGGACTCGCCCGAGCGTGGTCTTCAAGCCGGCGATGCCATTGTTGTGCGCGGGGAGCCGGATGCTGCCGCCCAGGTCACCCCCGGCTTCGAACGGAGAACAGCCGCTGGCGATGGCCGCTGCTCCTCCGCCGCCGCTGCCTCCGGCCGAGCGGGAGGCCAGATATGGATTGAGCGTGCGGCCGTAGACGAGGTTGTCGGACTCAAATGCGAAGGAGAATTCAGGCAGGTTCGTGACGCCGATGGGTATCGCGCCTGCCTGCCTCATGCGGGCGATGACGGTGGCGTCCTGCTGCGCGACGAAGCCCTTGCGTCCCAGCGTGCCGCCGGTGTTGATCATGCCGGCGCAGTCCCAGGCGCCCTTGACGGTCATGGGTACGCCGTGCAGCGGGCCGTCCGCGGCGCCCCGGGCCAACCGCTGGTCGGCGGCTCGCGCGGAGGTCATGGCCGCCTCCCCATCCAGCTCGACAATCGCGTTGAGTCTTGGATTCACCTGCGCGATGCGGTCGAGATGGGCCTCCGTCAGCTCGGCGGAAGAAAGCGTCTTGTTGCGCACCATCGCCGCCATTCGCTTCAGCGAAAGAAACATGAGTTCGTTCATCGAGCCACCTTTCCTGCGGCCAGCCAGGCTATCAGAGCGAGGCCCAACACGGCTGCGGTATCCACCGCATCATGATAGCGCCCGCAGACGCCGGCGCTGGCCTCGAAGTGGCCGTTGTACGCACTGCTCACCCGCTGGGCGTGATTCCCCGCCGGCGTCCTGCGTCCCGCCCCTCGTGGCGCTTGGGGGACACGCTTCAGTGTGTCCCCCTCACCGCATCCCTCTGCGTCCCGCCCGTCGCTTTGTCTACCCTAGTGAGGTGGCTGGTGAACCTTCAACGCCGCTGATGCGGCAGTACCACGCGGCGAAGCAGCAGGCGCCGGGCGCCCTGCTCATGTTCCGCCTCGGCGATTTCTTCGAGCTCTTTTTCGAAGACGCCGTCACCGCCTCGCGCGAGCTGGAGATCACCCTCACCTCCCGCAACAAGGAAAAGGGCGAGCCCGTCCCCATGTGCGGCGTCCCCGCGCACTCGGTGGAGAACTACATCGCGCGCCTCATCCAGAAGGGCTATCGCGTCGCCATCTGCGACCAGATGGAGGACCCCCGCTTCACCAAGAAGATCGTCCGCCGCGAGATCACGCGCATCGTCACGCCCGGCACGGTCACCGAGTCCGCGCTGCTGCGCTCGCATGAGAACAACTACCTGGCCGCCGTCGCCGTCAAGGGCGGCCGCGCCGGCCTGGCCTACGTCGATATCTCCACCGGAGAGTTCCGCGCCACCGAGATGCCCGCCCCCGAGGCCGCTCCTGCCCTGGAGCAGCTCAACGTGCGCGAACTGCTGATTTCCGATGACGCCGCCGAGGCCCCCTCCGGGCGCTGGGTTCAAACCAAGGTCGAAGCCTGGACGTTTTCGGCCGACCACGCCGCCCAAAGCCTGCGCGATCACTTCCGGCTACTCACCCTCGACGGCCTTGGCCTGGCCGAACGCCGCCTCGCCGTCTCCGCCGCCGGGGCGCTGCTCGCCTACCTGAAGGAGACCCAGAAGTCGGCGCTCTCCCACCTCGACGGGCCCTCCTACTACGAAGGCGCAGGCGCCATGCTGCTGGACGCCGTCACCGTGCGCAACCTCGAACTGGTCGAGCCGATGTTCTCCGCCGATCTCGACTCGCGCCAGGAGTCCACGCTCCTCTCAGTGCTCGACCTGACCCGCACCGGCATGGGCGGCCGCCTCCTGCGCCGCCGTCTCCTCCGCCCCGAGCTCGAACTCGCCGAGATCGAGGCCCGCCTCGACGCCGTTCAGTGGTTGAAGGACTCCACCATCCCGCGCGCCCGCCTGCGCGACACGCTCACGGCCATGCTCGACATCGAACGCCTTCTGTCGCGCATTACCGTTGGCACGGCGTCCCCACGCGACCTGCTTGGCCTCGGCCGCACGCTGGCAAAGGTCCCCGCGCTGCGCGCCGCGCTCGAGGGCGGGCTGCCCGCGCGCCTCGCCCTCGTCTTCCAGCAGCTTGACGGCGTCGCCGATGTCCGCGATGCCATCCTGTCGGCCATCGCCGACGAGCCGCCGCCCAACCTGGCCGATGGCGGCGTCGTGCGCTCCGGCTTCCACGCCGCTTTGGACGAGCTGCGCCATCTCGCCACCAACGCCCGCCAGATCATCGCCGCCATCGAGGCGCGCGAGCGCGACCGCACCGGCATCGCCAGCCTCAAGGTCCGCTTCAACAACATCTTCGGCTTCTACATCGAGATCTCGAAGTCCAATCTCCACCTCGCGCCCGCCGACTACGAGCGCAAGCAGACCCTGGTCAACGCTGAACGCTTCACCACGCCCGAGCTCAAGGAGCTGGAGGCCAAGGTCCTCACCGCCGAAGAGAAGGCGCTCGAACTCGAGCGCGAGATCTTCGCCCAGGTGCGCGACGCCGCGGCGGCCCAAGCCCCGCGCATCCGCGCCACCGCCGCCGCAGTCGCCGAAATCGACTTTCTTTGCGCTCTCGCCCAGGCGGCCCTGGACAACCGCTACTCGCGCCCGCGCTTCTCCGCCGATGGCTCGCTGCTCCAGCTCGCCGCTTCGCGCCACCCCGTCATCGAGAAGCTCAGCGAGCGCGAGGCGCAGCGCTTCATCCCCAACGACCTCTACCTCGACCGCACCTCAGCCCGCGTCGCCCTCATCACCGGCCCCAACATGGGCGGCAAGTCCACCTATCTGCGCCAGGCGGCGCTCATCTCCGTCATGGCCCAGATGGGCTCCTTCGTCCCGGCTGATGAAGCCGTGCTCCCCGTGGTCGACCGCGTTTTCACGCGCATCGGCGCCTCCGACAATCTCGCCCGCGGCCGCTCCACCTTCATGGTCGAAATGACCGAGACCGCCGTCATCCTCAACACCGCCACCGCCAACAGCCTCATCGTGCTCGATGAAATCGGCCGCGGCACCGCCACCTACGACGGCCTGGCGCTGGCCTGGGCCGTCATCGAGCACATCCACGACAAGACCGGCGCGTTCACCCTCTTCGCCACCCACTATCACGAGCTCACCGAGCTGGCCGACAAGCTCGAGGGCATCCGTAACCTCCACGTCTCGGTGAAGGAGTCCGGCGACCAGATCATCTTCCTCAGGAAAGTGGAACCCGGCAGCGCCGACAAAAGCTACGGCATCGAAGTGGCCCGCCTGGCCGCGCTTCCCATGCCCGTGATCGAGCGCGCCCGCGAAATCCTTGCCCTCCACGAAAAGACGGAGCAGAGCGTCACCGAGCAGCTTGAGGCTCCGCGGCGGCGCGCGCCCGGCGCGCCTTCCATCCAGATCCAACTGTTCGAGCCGGTCGGCTACCAGATCGCCGGGAAGATCCGGCAACTGGATATTGATAACCTGAAGCCTGTGGAGGCGCTGCGTATCCTGAGCGACCTGCAAGAGGAGTTGAAGCGGCAATGATCATCGCCGGCATCATGTCGGGGACCTCGCTCGACGGCATCGATGTCGCCCTCATCCGCATCTCCGGCCGCTCCATCTGCACCCTCGGCTTCCACTCCACGCCTTATCCCGCCGCAGTCCGCGCCGCCCTGCTGGCCGTCTCCAACTGCGACACCCACACCCGCGAGATCGCCCGCCTGCACTCTCTGCTCCCCGAACTCTACGCCGCCGCCTTCAAGCAGACCTGCAAGCGCCTGAAGCTCAACCCGTCGGCAGTCGGCCTCATCGGCTGCCACGGCCAGACCATCTTCCACGAGGGCGCGCCCGTCGAGGTCCTGGGCCAGCGCATCGCCTCCACGCTTCAGATCGGCGACGGCAATATCCTGGCGGAACGAACCGGCATTCCGGTCGTCTGCGATTTCCGCCCCGCCGACATCGCCGCCGGCGGCCGCGGCGCCCCGCTGGTTCCCTACGCCGACTACGTTCTGCTCCACCAGGAGACGCTCTCCCGCGTCGCCCTCAATATCGGCGGCATCGCCAATATCACATGGCTGCCCGCCGGCGCGCCGCCGTCGAAAGTCGTCGCCTTCGACACCGGTCCCGGCAACATGGTCGTCGATCAACTCGTCAGCCATTACTCGAACGGCGAACGGAACTACGACGCCGCCGGCCAGATGGCCTCCGAGGGCCTGGTGCATCCGGAGATCGTCGCCGAGCTCCTCGACGATCCCTTCTACTCCGAGCGCCCGCCCAAGACCGCCGGCCGCGAACAGTACGGCGCCGATTTCGTCACCCGGCTGCTTGCCCTCAACCTGAGCCCCGCCGACACCGTCGCCACGGCCACCTACTTCACCGCCGCCGCCATCGCCGAAGGCATTACGCGCTTTGCCGGCGGCGAGGATCATCCGCCGGACGAAGTCATCGTCTCCGGCGGCGGCGTGCACAACAAGACCCTGCTCCGCTTCCTCCGCGCCGAGCTTCCGGAGTCCGAAGTGGTCCGCGCGGAGATCCACGGCATCGACCCCGACGCCAAGGAAGCCGTTGCCTTCGCCATCCTGGCGCACGAAACCTGGCACGGACGGCCTTCCAACCTCCCCTCGGCCACCGGCGCGCGCCATCCGGCGATCCTCGGCAAGCTCTGCCGTCCCACTCCGCGTTGAGCAATCCGCCATGCCGACCCGGCGCCAATTTCTGCAATCCGCGTCGCTCCTGGCCGCCGCACCCAACCCTTCGCTGGACCCCACGCTGAGGATCTGGGACAACCAGCCCGCAGCGGATTGGAACGCCGCCTATCCCATCGGCAATGGCCGCCTCGGCGCCATGATCTTCGGCGCGCCCGCCGAAGAACTCCTCCAGCTCAACGACGATACACTCTATTCCTCCGCGCCCGGCGTCGACGACCTCCCCCTCGATATCACGCCCGACTTCGACGAAGTCGTCCGCCTGCTCAGGTCCCGACACTACGCCGAGGCCGGCACGCTGATCTCAAGAAAATGGTGCGGCCGCTCCTGGCCCTGCTACCAGCCGCTAGGCGACCTCCGCCTCAACTTCGGCCACGCCGCCGCGCCCGGCTCCTACATGCGCGAGTTGCTTCTCGACGACGCGCTCTGCCGGACCGCCTATGTGCACGAAGGCGTCACCTGCACCCGTGAGTTCTTCGCGAGCGTTCCGGCCAACGTCATTGTCATCCGCCTCTCCGCGTCCAAACCCGGGGCGCTCTCCTTCAAGGCGTCCTTCTCGTCAGTCCACCCCACGGCCGGCGCCGGTCTCTCCGGCGGGAGCGAGATCTCCCTTCGCGGTCAGGCCCCCGGCTTCGCTCTGCGCCGCACGCTGGAGTGGGTGGAGCAGCGCAAAGAGCAGTGGAAGTACCCGGAGATCTTCCACCCCGGCGGTTCGCGCAAACCCAATGCCAAGCCGGTTCTGTACGGTGACGAAATCGGTGGCCGGGGCCTCTTCTTCCACGCCCGCCTTACTGTCCACTCCCACAACGGCTCCCTCAAAGTCGAGGGCGGCGCCATCCATCTCACAGCGGCCATTGAGGCTGTCCTTCTGGTCTCCGCCGCCACCAGCTACCAGGGCGCCGACCCAGCCGAACGCTCCGGCAAACAGATCGCCGCCGCTTCCGCCACTGCCTGGCGCGCCCTCTTCGGCAGCCACACCGCCGAACACCGCAAGCTGATGGGCCGCGTCTCCCTCTCGCTCGGCAAGTCCGGCGCCGCCTCTTACGCCCCAACCCCGGAGCGCATCCGCCAGTTTCACACCGGCGATGACCCCGCCCTTGCCGCCCTCTACCTCCAGTACGCCCGCTACCTCATGCTGGCCGGCTCGCGCCCCGGCACGCAGCCGCTCAACCTCCAGGGCATCTGGAACCCCCACGTCATCCCGCCCTGGGCCAGCGCTTACACCGTCAACATCAACACCGAGATGAACTACTGGCCCGTCATGGCGGCCAACCTCGCCGAGTGTCACGAGCCGCTCATCCGCATGATCGCCGAGCTCGCCGAAAGGGGCAGCGAGACTGCCACGAAGATGTACCATCGCCGCGGCTGGGTGCTCCACCACAACACGACGCTCTGGCGCGGCGCCCAGCCGGTCGACAACGACGCCATGCCCTCTTTCTGGCCCCTGGGCGGCGCATGGCTCTGCCAGAACCTCTGGGAGCACTACCGCTTCACCGGCGACAAAGCGTTCCTTGCACGGGTCTGGCCTCTCATGAAGGGCGCTGCCGAGTTCCTGTCCGACTGGCTCATCGACGATGGCCACGGCCGCCTCGTCACCGCCGCCGGCAACTCCCCGGAAAACACCTTCATCTACACCGATCCGGAGGGCAACCGCCGCACCGCCGGCATCACCATGGGCCCCACCTCGGACCTAGCCATCTGCCGCGACCTCTTCCGCAACTCGATCGAAGCCTCCGTCATCCTCGGCGTCGACGCCGCCTTTCGCGCCGAACTGGAATCCAAACTCCCTCGACTGCTGCCCTATCAGACCGGCGCCCGCGGCCAGTTGCAGGAGTGGCCCGAAGACTTCGCCGAACGCGAGCCGTCGCATCGTCACGTTTCTCACCTCTACCCGCTCCATCCGGGCCGCGAGTTTCATCCCCGCACCACACCCGCCCTCTGTGAGGCCGCCCGGCGCACGCTCGAACTGCGCGGCGACGGCGGCGCCGGCTGGGCGCGCGCCTGGAAGATCAACCTCTGGGCACGCCTGCTCGACGGCGAGCACGCCTACGCCCTGCTGAAGAACCTCTTCGTGCCCGCCACCGCGAAGAACGGCGGCGTGCTGCCCAACCTTTTCTGTTCTCATCCGCCGTTTCAAATTGACGGCAACTTCGGCGGCGCCGCCGGCGTCATCGAAATGCTCGTGCAGTCCCACATGGACGAGATTCATCTCCTGCCCGCGCTACCCTCCGCCTGGCCTTCAGGCGCGGTGAAGGGCATCCGCGCCCGCGGGGGCTTCGAACTCGACATGGCCTGGGCCGGCGGGCGCCTGACTTCAGCCAGAATCGTCTCCCACGCCGGCGGCCTCTGCCGCCTCCGCTATCGCCAGCGCGTCGAAGCCCTGCCCACTCGCCCGGGCCAGTCTCTCTCGCTTGCCAAATTCATCGCCTGATTGGAGGTATTCGCATGGATTCCACTGACCTCTCCCGTCGCACTTTCCTCGCCGCCGCGCCCGCCGGCTTCTTCGTCCAGGGCCCCGGCGTCATCAAGGTTGGCGTCATCGGCTGTGGAGGGCGCGGCGAAGCCGCCGCCATGAACGCCATGAACGCCGGCAAGGACGTTCGTGTTACCGCCATGGGCGACCTCCTGCGCGACCGCGTCGAGGAGAAACTCACCGCCCTGAAACTCAAGTATCCCGGCCAGGTGGAAGTTTCGCCCTCCCACATCCACTCCGGCTACGACGCCTACAAGAAGGTGATCGCCTCCGGCGTCGACGTCGTCATCATCGCCAACGCCGCCAAGTTCCACGCCCTCCACGCCATCGCCGCACTGGAAGCAGGCAAGCACGTCTTCGTGGAGAAGCCCCATGCCATCGACCCCTATACGCTGAAGCTGCTCCAGCGGGCCGTCGACACCGCCCGCGCCAAGGGCCTTTCTCTCGTCTCGGGCCTCCAAAGCCGCTTCCATCCCGGCTACATCGAGACCATGGAGCGCGTCCACGACGGCGCCATCGGCAGGGTCATCGCCATCCAGGAAACGTGGCTTCGCCCGCCCTACGTCCTCTATCCCCGCCGGCCCGGCATGAAGGAGATCGTCTACCAGGGCAGCAACCAGTACCACTTCAACTGGCTCTCCGGCGACGACGTCCCCCAGACCCTGATCCACAACCTCGACCGCTCAAGCTGGGCGCTCGGCAACGCCGCTCCTCTCCGTTGCTACGGCATGGGCGGCCGCTCCACCCTGAAAGGCGAGATCTACGGCAACGTCTTCGACCACCACTCGGTCGTCTACGACTTTCCCGCCGGCGTCCGCGTCTACGCCTATTGCCGCACGATTGACAACTGTTACAACGAGAACTCCAGCCTCATCCTCGGCTCCAAGGGCCGCTGCGACCTGCTCCGCCTGCGCATCGAAGGCGAGACCAACTGGCAGTCCACCGCCACGCCCGCCAAGAACAACGCCTATGACATCGAGCACGAGGTGCTCTTCAACGCCATCCGCGCCGACAAGCCCGTGAACAATGGCGACTACATGGTGCGCAGCACCGCCATCGGCGTCATGGGCCAGCTCAGTTGCTACACGGGCAGGGAAGTCACCTGGCGGCAGATGCAGGAATCCAGCTTCCACTACGGCCCCACGCCCGAGGAGTGCGGCGAGGATACCGCCCCGCCCGTCGTGCCCGGCCCCGACGGCTCCTACCCCGTCTACATTCCCGGCCAAACCAGCTTGCTCTGACGCGCCGTTCCACGGAACCCCGCCCCCGCAACCTGCGTAGTTGAGTGTAGAGCCGCGAGCGAATCAGCACGTAGAGCCGCGAGCGTCAGCGAGCGGGTACAGCCCATACGTAGAGCCGCGAGCGGTAGCGAGCGGGTACAGCCCGTACGTAGAGCCGCGAGCGGTAGCGAGCGGGTAGCGCCCGTACGTAGAGCCGCGAGCGTCAGCGAGCGGGTACAGCCCGTACGTAGAGCCGCGAGCGTCAGCGAGCGGGCCCAGGGAAGGAGTCCACCATGTACTGCACCAACTGCGGATCAGCGATGGAACACGCCGACAGGTTCTGCGGTCACTGCGGCAAGTCCGCCGGCGGCCCCGCGGCCCCTCCCCCTTCCTACGGTCCCCGCCGTCCCCTAAGCCGTGACATGGCCAACAAGAAGATCGCCGGCGTTTGCGCCGGCTTTGCCCGCCACCTCGGCTGGGACGTCACCCTCGTCCGCATCGCCTTCCTCGCCGCGCTCGTCATCCACGGCATCGGCCTCATCGCCTACGTCATCGCCTGGATCTGCATGCCCCGCGACGACATCCGCACCTTCCCCGCGCACACCTCTGCCTGAGCGCCCTCCTCCGCATTCGCGATTGACACAATCGCGCCAGGGTTCAATAGAATAGAACCCTAGTGAATCCGGCGACATTTCTTCTCACGTTGGCCGTAGCGGCAATCTGCTGGAACCTGGCATCAATCGGCATTGGCTTATGGCTGAGCAGCCAGGCCCGCCGGGCAGCATTGCCGGAACGCCCGTCGGTTTGGTTCCGCTATCTCCGCGTCTCCGGCTGGCTGTTGCCGCTTTGCGCGCTTTCGTGGGTTGCACTCTATATCCACTTGATTGGCCGTGTCGACCTCCACGAGCTCTTCGAGACGAATTCGGACCGTGTTCTAGCGTTCACGCTCGTTCTTCTCGCTGCGCCGCCCCTGCTGGCCTGGCTTGCCTTCATGGTCGCCTCACGACCCGTTCCACGAATCCTCAGGGGCGTCGAATGGCGCGTGGGAGACGTGGCCGCCCAGTGGTTGTGGTTCTTGGTATCGTTGCTCCTCCCATTTGGCCTTGCGATGATTGGGTTCTTCTTGACCAGGGATCACAAGTTCCGTTCGGCGGTTACGTTCTTCGCTATTGCGGCTCTCTTGTTTTTCTTGACCGCAAATCGCCGGGATGCCTCCTACGGCGTTCACTGCCGGCCGCTGGATTCCGGCCAATTGCGCGATCGCATCTTTGAACTTGCAGCAAAGGCTAGGACGCCGTTGAAGCGCGTGATGATCATTCATGCTTCCAATGGATCCGTCATGAACGCTGCGGCTGCATCTGCGAGCACTATCCTGTTGGCCGAAGACCTCGTTCGTTCCATGCCCCGGGCCGAGCTCGATGCGGTCGTCGCTCACGAGCTCGGCCACCTCCGTCACCGCCATGTACCCCTGGTGCTGCTCTCCAACATCGTCCCGATAGTCCTGTTCGGTTGGCTCGCCAGTCTCGCACCTGTGCCCTTCATCGCGCTGAATCACATACTGGTCGCACTCCCGCCCGCAATCCTCGTCGGAGGCTTCCTGTCACGCCGCATCGAGCATGCCGCCGACAAGGCGGCTTCCTCCACTGTCGAGGATCCCGAGGTGGCCATCCGCATGCTCGCCCGGCTCACGAAGTTGAATCTGCTACCCGCGCGCTGGACGGGCTGGGACGTGACCGTCATGTCGCACCCTTCGCTGGAACAGCGCGCCGCCGAGATTGCCAGTCAGTTTTCCATCCCCCAGCCACGCGTGCTTGAGTTGCTCCGCGTCGATGATGCACCCTTTGAACCGTACTCCCTGCCGCCCGATCATCTCGACTCGGCCTGGACCGCCCACAAACAGCGGACCAGCGTTCGAAACCTCGCCATCTACCTCGCCTGTCTCGCTCTGCCTTCGGCGGCCGCTAGCCGGTTAGCGGTGTCCATGCCGGTCATCCCCATTTGGATCGCCGCCGCCGCCCTTACCTTCTGCATGGTTCTGTTGATCCCGTCCTTGGTCCGGCGCTGGGAGATGCCAGCGTTGGGGCGCCGGATCAGAGGCCGGCTTGGCGAAGCCGGCGGCTCGCTCGTCGCGCTACGGCCCACGTCCGAGTCTCGATACTATGGCGGGTACCCATACTGGGATCTCGGTGTCGTCACGTTCAACGGCTCCATTTTGCGCTACGCCGGCGAAGAGATGAGCTTCCTGTTGCATTCCTCCGCTACCCGCGCCGTCGCGCTCACCCGCGCGGCCCCCGGCTGGCTGCAATCGGAAGCCGTCTGCTTCGACACCTCCTATGGCACCTTTGTCCTGAGTCCAGTGGGTGCCACGAGGACCGCGGCGCTGCTGGATGCCGCAGGCTCGTGGTTGCGCGCCCCCGTCGGCGAGCCGGCCCCCGCCGTTTCTCCTCTTGCATTCCCCACAATCAGCAGCGTCTGCCCGAAACAGGCTGTGCTCAACGGCAATATGTTCGTCGTCATGCTGCTGGCCGGACTCACTTCGCTGGCTGCCAGCGCCTTAGTGTCCGGTGAGTTGAGTTGGCTGCCGCCTCTTGTCGCCATGGGCGCCATGGCAGCGGAACTCGCGCCGCTGGTCACTTATCGGGAGACGGCGATGCCGGCAGCCTCCAAGGCTCCATAAGGCCTGGCCCCCGCGACCACCCGCTGTTACCACCAACGCGCCGGCAGGCTGTGAGCCCTCAGCCCTTTTCCCACGCCCGCCGAGGGGTCCCCTCGTCCCGCCCCTTCACCCGGTCGTACAGGTGCTTCTCGTTCGTCGTCCCCAGCCCTTCGTTGTAATGGCTGGTCAGCCCCAGCCTTTCACCCAGTTCTTCCCGGAAGCCGTGCAGTGCATGAAGGTGTTCGGCAAGAGCCGGCGTCGTCCTGCCGGAAGCGGTCAGGAAGATCTTCTGGAAGCCCAGGTCGGTCAGTACGGCCATTTCGTCGCGGACCGCCAGCCCCGCTGCCTCAATCACTGGCTTGCCGCCGGAGCCCTCCGCCAGCGTCGCCGCCAAATTGCCCTTTGTGACACGCGCGTTGCTCCCAGCCTGCACCACCGCATAGCCTGCACTTCGCAGTGCTTCCAACTGCTCTGAAAACGTAGTCTGAACCGCCTTGGCGCGCTTGAAAAACATGGACCTCTCTCCGCCGGACTCATCCCATTATGCCCCACCACCCTGATTCGGTGAATCTTTTCTGTTCCGTCAAGCTCTAACATCCTGTCCAACACTATCAGCCATGAAAAACGCATTGTTGCTG
>JACRBC010000031.1 GCA_016213245.1 Candidatus Solibacter usitatus
CTACGAGGCACGGGGCGCCGAGGCGCTGACGCCGCCGGTGGGGCAGGACTCCCTGGCGGTGTTCGGCCTGGAGGAGTTGACGTTCAAGCGCATCCGCTTCCAGTTCGGAGCGCGGCTGGAGCGCAACGCCTACTCGCCCGACGGGCTGACCAATCGCAGCTTCACCGGGCTCTCCGGTTCCACCGGCGCCTATGTCCCCACGTGGAAGAACGGCGCGCTGGTGGTGAACTATATGCACTCCTACCGCGCGCCGGCGCTGGAGGAGCTCTACAACAAGGGCCCGCATCCAGGCAACCTCGCCTTTGAGATCGGCAACGCGAATCTGCAGCGGGAGCGGAGCGACGGAGTCGAGCTATCTCTGCGCCACCAGGGAAACCGGTTCCGCTTGGAAACCAACGTCTTTGACTACCAGATGCACGATTTCGTCTACTTCCAGCCGACCGGCGAGGTACGCGACAACCTGCCCGTCTACTACTACCGGCAGAACAACGCCCGCTTCCTCGGCGCGGAGGCGCGCGCCCAGTTTCTGCTGGCACGCTCGCTGTGGCTGAGTACCGGCGTGGACTACGTGGACGCCAACCTCACCGGCCGCGGCATGAACCTGCCGAGGATTCCGCCGGGGCGCGGTCGCGTCGGGCTCGACTGGTTCTGGAAGGGCCTGAACCTCCGGCCGGAGCTGGTGCTGGCCAATAAACAGTGGCAGCTTGCGCCGAACGAGACGGCGACGCCGGGCTACGCGCTGGTCAACATGAACGCCAGCTACACGCGCACCACCCAGCACGTGATGCACACCTTCAGCGTGAACACGTTCAACCTGGGGGACCGGCTTTACTACAACCACCTGAACTTCCTCAAGAGCTTCGCTCCCGAGATCGGCCGGGGCGTGCGCGTCGGCTACACCCTGCAGTGGTTCTGAGCCGCTACTCGGTCTCCAGGGGCAGGGCGCCGTTACCGGCGGCGGCCAGCATGACCAACTCCGGCGCCTGCACGGCTCGAGGCCTCCGGTCGATGGAGAGGGCCGGCTCGATATCCTCGCCGCCCGCCGCCGAGAGGTCCTTGAAGCGGCGCGCGGCCACGAGCACGCGAGTCTCCAGCGAGCCGACCGCCTTGTTGTAAGCGTCCACTCCCTTTTCCAGACCGCCGCGGACGCCTTCCATGTGTCCGGCGAAGACGCGCAGGCGGTCGTACAGGTCCTTGCCGAGGTCGGAGATCTGCTGGGCGTTGGCGGCCAGCTTCTCCTGCCGCCAGCCGTAGTGGACGGCCTTCAACAGCGCGATGAGCGTGGTGGGCGTGGCCAGCAGCACCTTGTTCTCCACGCCGAATTCGATCAGGTTGGGGTCCTTTTGCAGGGCGGCGCTGAAGAAGGTCTCGCCGGGCAGGAAGGCGACGACAAAGTCGGGCGCCTGCTGGAACTGGTCCCAATAGGCTTTGCCGGCCAGGCGCTGGATGTGCTGACGGACCTGCCGGGCATGCTCGGCCAGCTTGTCCTGGCGGGCGTCTTCGCCGGCGGCTTCGAGCGAGTCGAGATAGGCGGCCAGGATAACCTTGGAGTCCACCACGATTTCGCGGTGATTGGGCAGGCGGATGATCATGTCGGGGCGCAGCTTGCCGTCGCCGGTATCGACCGACACCTGCTCCTCGAAGTCGCAGTACTCGATCATGCCGGCCATTTCGACGACGCGGCGGAGCTGGATCTCGCCCCAGCGGCCGCGGACGGAGGGGGCGCGCAGGGCGTTGACCAGCTTCGAGGTTTCCACCTCCACCTTGAGCTGGGCCGAGTGCAGGAGCTTGACCTGCTCGCCGAGCCCGGCAAAGGCCTCGGTGCGGTCCTTTTCGATGCGCGTGAGCGCTTCCCTGAGCGGGTTCAGCGTCTCCTCGATGGCCTTCTGCCGCACGTCGAGGTCGCCCTTGGCGGTCTCCTGGGCCTTCTGGAAGGCGGTTTCGGCCAGCGTGAGGAAGTTCTGGTTATTGGAGGCCAGCGCTTCGGCGGCCACGCCCTTAAAGGTCTCGGCCAGCTTCGCCTGGGCGTCGTCGATGGCCTTTAACTTTTCCGCCTGCGACTTTTCGGCCTCGTCGAGCCGGGTGAGCAGGGAGGCATGACGTGTCTCCAGCGCCAGGATCTTCTGGTTCAGGGCGTCAAGGGCCTGGTCCTTCTCCTCCAGTTGGGCGGTGAGGCGCGGGACGGCCAAGGCGCGCTCCTCGACCGCGCTGCGGGCGCCCACGGCGCCGGTCAGCTCCCGCTGGAGCTTGTCGGCCGCGGCCCGCTCTTCGTCCACCTGCTGCCGGACTTCCCCGAGCAGCCGGTCCCGCTCCTCGACGCGGGCCTTGAGGTCGGCCAATTCGGCTTCGCTGGCCGCCAGGCTGGGAGCGCCGCTGCCCTTCAGAAGGAAGCTGCCCAGCACGCCACCGGCAATGAGGCCGATGATCAGAACGACGAGGTAGATTACCGGTTCCATAGGCTTTCCTCTCTCTGTCGGCTCATTTCAGGGTACGCCGTATCGGAGATTCGTCCTAGTCCGGGGCTAAATGCCCCCACAAACCAATCAGGGGCTCCCTGGGGAGCCCCCTTGGTTCTGTCCGTGCAAGACCTTACGAGCAGCCCGAGGTCCCGCCGCAGTTCTCGCACTTGTAGCAGGAGCCGTTGCGGGTCATGATGCCGCCGCACTCCGAGCAGACCGGGGCGTCGTCCATGCCCGCGGCCGGGCTGAAGGCCAGCTTCTGCTGCGGCTCGGGCTCGGTGGGCCGCAGCCGCAGGCTCTCGCCGGCTTCGTTGTCCACCGCGTTCGGCCCGATGAACTTCAGGGCCAGCCAGCGGAAGATGTAGTCCATGATGGACTTGGCGTAGGGGATCTGCGAGTTGCCGGTGTAGCCGGAGGGTTCGAAGCGGACGTGGCTGAACTTGTCCACGAAGAACTTCAGCGGCACGCCGTACTGCAGGGCGTAGCTGACGGTGGTGGCGAAGCTGTCCATCAGGCCGGAGATGGTGGAGCCCTCCTTGGCCATGGTGATGAAGAGCTCGCCGGGGGTGCCGTCGTCGAACAGGCCGACCGTGATGTAGCCTTCGTGGCCGGCGATGGAGAACTTGTGGGTGAGAGACTGCCGCTCGTCGGGCAGCTTGCGGCGCTGCGGGCGGTAGACGATGCGCTCCTCCACGCGCGCCGGGGCGGGCGCCGGCACGGCGGCCTTCTTCTCGCCCTTGCCGCTGCTGGAGCTGAGCGGCTGGACGCGCTTGGAGCCGTCGCGGTAGATGGCCACGGCCTTGAGACCGAGCTTCCAGCTTTCGATGTAGGCGCCGGAGATCTCCTCGACGGTGGACTCCTCGGGCATGTTGATGGTCTTCGAGATGGCGCCGGAGATGAAGGGCTGGACCGCCGCCATCATGCGCACATGGCCCATGTGGTGGATGAAGCGGGCGCCGTTGGGAGCCTTAAAGGAGCAGTCGAAGACGGGCAGGTGCTCGTTCTTGAGGTGCGGCGCGCCTTCGATGGTGCCCGAGGCGTCGATGTGGCGGACGATCTCCTCCACCTGCTCGGGCGAGTAGCCCAGGCGGATCAGCGCCGAGGGGACGGTGTTGTTGACGATCTTGATGACGCCGCCGCCGACCAGCTTCTTGTACTTGACCAGAGCGAGATCGGGCTCGACGCCGGTGGTGTCGCAGTCCATCATGAAGCCGATGGTGCCGGTGGGGGCGATGACGGTGACCTGGGCGTTGCGGAAGCCTGTCTTCTGGCCGAGCTCGGAGGCCTGCTTCCAGACCTCGCCGGCGGCCTGGAAGGCGGAGGGGGAGACGTGCCTGGAATCGATGCCGTTCACCGAGTCCCAGTGCATCTTGACGACTTCGAGGAAGGGCTCCTCATTGACGGCGTAGCCCGGGCACGGGCCCACCACCTCGGCACAGCGGGCCGAGGTGAGGTAGGCCTGGCCGGACATAATGGCCGAGATGACGCCGGCCCAGGCTCGCCCCTGGTCGCTGTCGTAGGGCACGCCCATCGACATCAGCAGGCAGCCGAGGTTGGCGAAGCCCAGGCCCAGCGGGCGGAAGTCGTGCGAATTGCGGGCGATGCGCTCGGTGGGGTAGCTGGCGCTGTCGACCAGGATCTCCTGGGCCAGGATGACCGTATCGACCGCGTGGCGGAAGGCCTCCACGTCGAACTGGCCGGCGCCGTTGACGAACTTCATCAGGTTCAGCGACGCCAGGTTGCAGGCCGAGTCGTCCAGGAACATGTACTCCGAGCACGGGTTGGAGGCGTTGATGCGCGCGCTGTTCTTCGACGTGTGCCACCTGTTGATGATGGTGTCGAACTGCATGCCCGGGTCGCCGCACTGCCAGGTGGCCTCGGCGATGGAGCGCATCAGGTCGCGGGCGCGGTAGCGCTTGACGGGCTCGCCGCTCACCACGGACCTGGTCCACCAGTCGGCGTCGTTCACCACGGCCTGCATGAACTCGTCGGTGGCGCGCACGCTGTTGTTGGCGTTCTGGAAAAAGATGGAGCTGTAGGCCTCGCCGTCGAGCGACTGGTCGTAGCCGGCGTCGATCAGCGTGTGGGCCTTCTTCTCCTCCTTGGCCTTGCACCAGATGAACTGCTCCACGTCCGGGTGCTCGGCGTTGAGGATCACCATCTTGGCCGCGCGGCGGGTCTTGCCGCCGGACTTGATGACACCGGCGAAGGCGTCGAAGCCCTTCATGAAACTCAGCGGCCCGGAGGCGCGCCCGCCGCCCCACAGCAGGCCGTTCTCCTCGCGCAGCGTGGAGAGGTTGGTGCCGGTGCCGGAGCCCCACTTGAACAGCATGCCCTCGGTCTTGGCCAGGTCGAGGATCGACTCCAGCGAATCCTGCACCGAGTTGATGAAGCACGCCGAGCACTGCGGCCGGTGGGTGGACTTGTCCATCTTGACGACGCTGTCGGTGGCCTCGTCGAAATACCAGCCGTAGCCGCGATTTTCTTCCTTCACCCCGACGTTGAACCACACCGGCGAGTTGAAACAGGCCTTCTGGGTCAGCATCAGGTGGGCCAGTTCATTACGGAAGTTGGCGGCATCCTCCAGGCTGCGGAAGTAGCGGCCCTCGATGCCCCACTCCGAGATGGTGTCCACCACGCGGTGGACCAGTTGGGCCACGGAATGCTCACGCTCCGGCGTGCCCATCTTGCCGTGGAAGTACTTGGATGCGACGATGTTGGTGGCCGTTTGCGACCAGTCGGCCGGGACCTCCGTGTCTTTCTGCTCGAAGATCATCGCCCCCTTGTCGTTGCCGATGGAGGCGGTACGCGTCTCCCACCGGACTTCCGTATAGGGAGTTCTGCCGGCTTCCAGCCGGGCCGTGAAATAGCGAGGGAACGCAAGCCCCGTGCGTTCTTCTTTCCGCAAGCTCCGGCGGAAAGACTTGACGTGACCGCCCAAGTCGACACCCAATTGGCCCATGGAAGGCTCCTCCTTGAAAAAGACAGAAACGGGAACCCTGGTCCCAGGTTCGATTCATCCGTGTGAGACCAGTGGCACTCGAAACAATACCCCAAGATGTTGTGGACGGTCAATACAAAGATCCATCATGATGTGCATCTGATTGATTTCGAACGGAATTGAATCTGACGCCAAGAGCACGGGAGAGCCGTCCGTCAGGCACTTCCGTGAGGGGACGAATAAAAATCGAAAGTACAGCACCGCGAGGGGGTGGCAAATGGCCACACTTGAAGTAATAGATGCAAGGTCCGGCTTCAGGCTGGAGAAACGATTCGCTCGACGGCGATGATGCCATTTCCCCAGACGGTCTGGCGGCCGACTCCGGTGAAAGCGGCGGCCTGAAGCCAGGGGAGGAAGGCGTTGGGGACCTGGGCATAGTCGACATGGCCGGTGAAGCCTCCGAGGGGGTGGGTCTGGCCGGTGCGGGCGCTGAGGCGGGCGGCGGCGGCGTGTCGGAGGTCGCCTCCCAGGGTATCCACGGCGCCCGCTGGGGCGCGGAGGGCCGCGTGGTCGACGTCCAGGGGCCCGGGGCCGTAGAAGGCGCGCAGGGCGGAGATGCGGTCGCAGGCACGGGCCAGGAGCGTGGCGAAGGGGGGCAGGCTGCCGGGCGGGACGGGCGGCTTGAGTTCGGTGGGGGTAAGGAAGCGGACGCGGAGGTCGAAAGGCGGGCCTGGTTCGGCAGCGAGGCCGGCGTGGTGGTACGTCTCCGACCAGTCGAGCGGCGCCGCCCAGGCCAGGCGCGCGAAGGCCTCCCGGAACGGCGACGGATCGGCGTAGAAGAGGTTCAGGGAGAGCTCGAAGGCCTGGCCCGGCCGCAGGGAGAGGCCATCGAGGTGGTGGGCGCGAAGCGAGAAGGGCCGCGGGCGGTCATGAAGGCCGGAGGGGCCCTCCTGAGCCGAGGGACGGAAGATCTCCTCGGGAAGCTGGAAACCGAGCGCGCCGCGGAAGCGGTTGGCGGCGGGCGTGGGCAGGTCGAGCGGGACGCGGGCACGGAGCGAGATGCGGCACGTCAGGACGTGGAAGTCGAGGCCTGCCGGCATGGGGTCATCTCGTGATCCAAACCAACGGCCGCACTGAAGGAGTAAGGGACCCGGGCAAGACGATCGCAGAAGTGCTCTTGTATACCACACTTACCGTAAATACGCCGGTAGGCAATGTGGCGGGAACCTTAATCTTGACCCGCCAGACCCCTGGCTCCTGCGGATCGAGCGTTGACGAGAGCACTTGGGCCGGAACAGAACCCGTCGCGGGGAGAAGATACACGGTCACATCGCCGGGGACCGGCATTTCCATTCCAGGCGCCGTCCCATCGTCTGGCAGACCATCGAAACTGCCGTGGCCGGTAAGGAACACGGTCAGTTCCTGGTCGATTCTCGCCGGCCTGCTGCTTGAGTTGGCCGATCCATCCTGGTTCAAGGCGCGTGCAGGTCCCTGCACCAGCATGGCGTCGCCCTGGAACCAGATGCCGGGCGACTTGGCATTCATCGCGATTCGGCTAAACGCGAGGATCTGCCCAGTACTCACCTGTCGAACCAGAACTTCAGCTGGTTCATTGGCTTTGGTGGCTTTGGGTACGATCATTCGCACCGAGTCGCCCGCGACTCGAAGCAAGGGCGAGGCCATTTCATTCACAATGACCTCGACATCGCCGAGTTCGACTGGCAGCGGCGATCCGGAAGCGGAGGCTTCGCTTGAGGCCAATGAGGCGCCAGGGACTCTCAGGAGGCCCACCATCGCGGGTGCTGGGAGCGGGAACCCATTGGCAGCATTCAGCACCGTGAGCTGCGGGTAGTACATCGTAATTCTATGGGCGGCGTCGAGAACAAGCGGATTGCCATTCCCGTCCAAGCCGATCTTGCGCGGGCCGATGACCTGAATCGTGAAATCCGACGCGATGGCGCCAGAACCGACCAACTGTCCGTAGCTGGGGAATCGCAACGCACGGTTGAGGCTTCCACCATCGGCCACCCAAATCGACTCGGTCTTAGGGTCAATTGTCACCGCCAGTGGTAGGCCGACGGCCGCTGATGAAAGAGTGAACGACGCTCCAGCCCCATCGGAGAAGGTGTTGTTGACGTCGTCCCAGATCTGGATCCGGCTGTTGCCGGTGTCGGCGACGAACAGGCGGCCAAAACTGTCGATGGCTACGCCGCGGGGCGCGCTCAAATCTGTGTTGCCGGATCCAGACGCGAAGCTGCTACCGTCTGGTTGGCCGAGGACGAGATCCGCCGTCTGTCCGTTGGCAGATGGCTGTTTGAAAAGGAGAACACGATTGTGTCCAATGTCTGAGACTGCGAGATTGCCCTCGGGGGTGAAGGCCAAGCCAACAGGGAGGTACAGACGATTTCGTTCGGCAGCGCCTGTGCTGCGGCTGGCAAAATCGGGCTGTCCGACGACGAGGTCCGGGGTCTTCTCACCGTCGGTGCGCATGAAAGGACTCGGGTATCTGAGGACGCGGCCGTTGCCGGTGTCGGCGACCCACAGATTCCCCAGGGCATCGACAGCTACTTCAGCAGGTTGATAGAGTCCGTTCGGTCCGGCGGTCTTGGGGTCGTTGAAAGGGGAATTGATCAAACTGCGAAACTGGTCCACCTGTCCGATGATGATATCGGCGCGGCTGGTAGCGTCGAAACGGCGGGCGTCGGAGAAACACAGAACACGGTTGTTGCCTGTGTCAGCGATATAGAGCCGCGGCGGATCGGATGATCGGTCGATAGCAAAGCTCGGTCCAATCGGGACTAGTGTCCCTGGCACATATCCCCCCGAAAACTCTCCTCCGAGGAGGCCGTTCGGAGAACGGTAGGCGAATTTGGTCTGGCCCAGCACCCTCGTCGCAGCCAGCAGGGACCGGGAAGCCGATTCAAATGGTTGCACCAGAACGCGATTGTTTCCCCCATCGCTCACAAAGATCTCGCCGTTCACATAGACTGCCGCGGTTGGAAAAAAGTATGCGTTGGAAGACGGCTCGAGAGTCTCCCCTGAATTCGGCTGCCTGGAAAAGAAATCGGCCTGCCCGAATACAGCTTCCATGTGGGGAGAGAAGATTCCGGCCGCAAGGTCTTCAGCAGGCCACCCGGAGGCGGCGGCGAATCGCACGATCCGATTGTTGAGGGTGTCAACGACAAACAAGTTCTCATCGACACAGAAGAGTCCACGGGGGCCGCCTGAGTAGACTGCGTTCTGAGCAGAGGTGCCCGTCCACGAAAAGCCGAAGGAGAGATCGTTGGCCGCGGGTGGTGGGGACTGTCCCTTCGCCAGCGCAACGACCCCTAGAATTCGATCCGCCGGTTTTCCGTTGCGATCGAACGGCGGCCGCCACATCATGACGCGAGCAAGGTCGTCGGCCAGAAAGAGGTTCCCGGCAGAGTCGAACGCCAACGGCCCACCGAACCGCAAGGCCGACTTGTTCATGTAGTCGGTACTGATGTAGAGTCCCCGGTTCGCAAACGCAGTTTCAAAGGTGTCCTGACCCAGCACGAGATTGGCTGTTACGGTGGAGCCGCCATCTACATTTGATGGTCCAAGCACGTCAGATGAGGCGTAGCGCAAAACCCTGTGATTGCCTGCGTCGGAAAACCACAGGTTCCCCTCTCTATCGAAGGCGATGCCAGCGGCTTGCGGCACGCCAGAGACGGTTGCGTTCGTTCGGATCGATACGGCTGTGGGCAGGTTTGTCCCCCCCGCGCCGAGGTTGGGCGTGTAGGACTTAAGATCCGGCTGGCCGATGACGAGGTCGGCGGCCACGCGGCCATCCGCGTCCCACTGCTCAAACGGCCGGCGGAACCGCACTATCCGGTTGTTGCCGGCGTCCACGACAAACAGATAATCGCCCTTGAAGACCACGCAACTCGGATACCTCAAGCCGCTGGGGAAGTCTTTCAATGCCTGCACGTCATATGATTTGGTTTGGCCTGATGGCAGGGGTTCCGGGACGCGCACCGGGGCGCCCCAGGGAACCGCTGACGTGAAGTTCTGCTGTCCTACCACCAGATCGGCAGGCGCCCCGTTCACGAATCCGGTTGAATCGCGCCAGCCAAGTACCCGGTGGTTGAGAGAATCGGCAACAAAGACGGCCCCGGGAACCGTAGACTCATCGACTGCCACGGATGAGGGCGAGTAGAGCGAGAACTGCTTAGTCTGGTTGGGGCTTGAACTGGGCGGATAGAACATCTCGCCCAAACGAACTGGCAGGTGCTTCTGGCCGAAGACCTTGGTAGGCAGTTTGTTCAAGACCACCTGCGCGGCAAGCTCTCCTCCGAACGCGGCCAAAAGGCCGAAAGAAACAACCAAGTGTCTCGTTTTCATAATCTTAATGACACGTCCCCCCATTACTACCTTCTGTCCACCATATCATGCGCCCGCGGGCATTACCATCCCCCAAAAGGACTCATCCGGGCAAGAACGGCGGTAATGGTAAACTCGGTCTTGATACATGGTCCGATGACGAGGCGCAAATCCAGGGTGTGCGCCGTCAGTTACTTAAACACGGTCCCCTTGGTCTGGGGTGCGGTGCACGGCCCACAAAAAGGAATGGTGGACCTGACCTTTGCGGTACCCTCCGTCTGCGCCGACCGGGTGGTGGCCGGCGACGCCGACGTGGGGCTGCTGCCAGTGATCGAGATGGACCGCCACGGGCTGGACTGGATTCCCGGCATCGGCATCGCCTGCCGGGGAGCGGTGCGCAGTATCCTGCTGGCGTCCAGGACGCCGTTTGAGGAGATCCGCACCCTGGCCGCCGACTCGGGCTCCCGGACCTCCGTCGCGCTGGCGCGGATCGTGCTGGAGCAGCGCTACGGCGCCCGCCCGCTGGTCACCACCATGGAGCCGGACCTCGACCACATGCTGGAATCGGCCGACGCAGCGCTGTTGATCGGCGATGCCGCGCTGGCGCTGGACCCGGCCGAGATGGATCTGCCGTGCCTGGACCTGGGCGAAGAGTGGGCCGAACTCACCGGCCTGCCGATGGTCTTCGCCGTCTGGGCCGGGCGGCGCGAGAACATCACTCCGGAGCTGGGCGAGATCCTCAACCAGTCCTGCCGTTACGGCCTGGGGCAACTGGACGCTATCATAAGGGAAGAATCGGAGCGCCGGGGCTTTTCCGAAGAGCTGGTCCATCAATACCTGACCCGCTACGTCGCCCTCCAACTGGGAGAGGAAGAGGAAGCGGGGCTCAAGCGCTACCTGGAATACGCGAGAGAACTGGACAAACGCCCATGATGACCGAGCGGGAAGCGGTTGAGTTGCTTCAAGGCGACGACCTGATTGGAATCGGCATGGCCGCCGACGCCGTGCGGCGCAGGCTGCACCCGGAAGGCGTCGTCACCTACATCATCGACCGCAATATCAACTACACGAACTTCTGCACCGAATACTGCAGCTTCTGCGCCTTCTACCGGCCGATGGGCCACGCCGAGGGCTATGTGCTGGATCACTCGACCATCCTCGAAAAGATCCGCGAGACGGTGGAACTGGGCGGCACGGGCGTGCTGATGCAGGGCGGCCTGCATCCGGATCTCAAAATCGAGTGGTATGAGGAGATGCTGCGGGCCATCAAGGCGCGCTTCCCCCAGGTGTGGCTGCACTGCTTCTCGTCGCCGGAGATCAACTGCATCGCCGAGGTGAGCGGGCTCACGGTCTCTGACACCATCGCCCGGCTGCGAGACGCCGGGCTCGACTCCATCCCCGGCGGCGGCGCCGAGATCCTCGACGACGAGGTGCGGCAGAAGATCAGCCGCCTGAAGTGCAGCTCCCAGGAGTGGGTGGACGTCCACCTGGCGGCGCACAAGTTGGGAATGCGCACCACCGCGACCATGATGTTCGGCTGCGGCGAGACGCTGGAGCAGCGGGTGCACCATCTGGAGGTCGTTCGGCGGATCCAGGAGCAGACCGGCGGCTTCACGGCCTTCATCCCGTGGTCGTTCCAGCGCGAAAACACGTCGCTGGGGCGCTCGGTGAAGGACGAAGCCACGGCCGTGGAGTACCTCAAGACGCTGGCCGTTTCGCGGCTCTACCTCGAAAACGTGCTGAACGTGCAGTCCTCGTGGGTCACCCAGGGCCTGAAGACCTGCCAGGTGGGGCTGCGCTTCGGCGGCAACGACGTGGGCTCGATCATGATCGAGGAGAACGTGGTGAGCGCCGCCGGCGCGCGCAACCACGCCACTGAGGAAGAACTGCGGCGGTTGATTCGCGACGCCGGCTTCGTGCCCAAACAGCGCGACACGCTGTACCGGACGTACTTCCTGAATTAGCACCAGCGTCATAGCCGCGTCAGCGAGTCCCCATGGCCCTGCGGGCCGCCAAAGGCCATCAACACGCGCCATGCCCCCCACGTAGAATCAACAGCTTGGACCGCGTCTTCAACGAAGCGGGTAGGGATCCGGCAGACAGCGGGTGGAACTGTTGTTTCGTGACAGGCCCTAACTGGGACACTTACATACTTGACTCACCCAAGCGTTTCAGGGCGCTTCTCGAACCACTCTGCCAAACTGGTCCATGATCGCCTTATGCCGGAGACTGCCTTGTGTTTGCGGCTGGGAACCCATTCTAGCGACCCACGTCCGATGATGACCGTTGCGATTTTCTTTTTCTCTTCTCCGAAAACCTCAAGCTCAATGGAACTTCCAGCTTTCGTGAGGCTGAGAATCTGAATGCTCGCCTTGACCGTGTGTTTGATCTCACGCTTGGGTTTCCGCATTACCAGATCTTATCATCGACTGGTCATCAGCCCGAAGGTGAGTCAAGTATATTAATGCCCTAATCCGGCATAGCCGGAACCAAACAGGCCAACGCAGAAAAGTTGGAGTCCTGTCCAAACTGCCTTCAAAGGCCCATGGATGTTGGCTTCCAAGCACATCGCCAAAACTTTCCTGCCAGGAACGTGCGCGATCCTACGATAGAGGTTCTAACCGGCGAATGGATCGGTGGTAAACCCGGCGAAGGCGCGCTGCGAGCGGCGGTTGAGCGTCTCGGCCAGCATGCGGCGGCGTTCCCCGCCTGTGGCCAGGGTGAAGAAGCGGTGGCCGCAGTGGCGGCAGCGGAAGGGGTTCCAGCAGAAGAACCCGAGGAGTTTCTCCTTCCCCCCGCGACGCGTGGAGGGCTGGGTGGCGGAACTGCTGCACTTGGGACACTGCAACATAGGCTTCTGATTCCACGATAGGGGCCGGGGCGGCGTCGCGCCAGGGGCCGGAAGGACCAGTCCGGGCGGAATCGTAATGGTACCAGGGGGCTATGGGGGGAATGCCAGCAGGCAGTCCGGGCTGGGTGCGCGACATGAATGTTGACCATGGTCGAGTCTTCTTTCTTGTGGCGTGTTGCCTAGCGTAGTGATACGCTAGATCACAGGAGGCCCCATGAACGATACCCTCGCGACGCTGGAAGCCCGACGCGCCGCCACCCAACTTCAGATCTGCCGCCTTGGGGATATGCGCTCCGGCTCGATCTCCAGCACCGGCGGCAAGTGCGGCAACCCCCGCTGTCACTGCCGTCA
>JACRBC010000032.1 GCA_016213245.1 Candidatus Solibacter usitatus
ACTGGCCATCGCCGACTCCTGGATGCGCGAGGGCGGCTCCAACGGCATGGCGCAGGCCGAGGCCGAGTACAAGGACTTCATCCTCTTCTACCCCACCATGGAGGAGTCCGCCGAGGCGCAGATGAAGGTCTGCGACATCCACTTCAAACAGTTGGAGAGGCCCGACCGCGACTTCACCCACCTCATGCGCGCCGAGGATGAGTGCCGCAACCTGCTGACCCAATTCCCCAATTCGCGCTTCGCCCCCATGGGCGCCCAGCGCCTCCGCGAAATCCAGGAAGTCATCAGCGAAGCCGAGTTCCTCGTCGGCGCCTTCTATCATCACAAGGGCTCCTTCCCCGCCGCCGCCAATCGCCTTCAGGCCATGACCGATCACTATCCGCTCTACAGCGGCTCCGACCAGGCCCTTTGGCGCCTCGGCGACAGCTATGGCCACATGGGCGCCCGCTTCCGCCCCAAGAGCGTGGCCTCCTACCAGAAAATCGTTCGCGACTACCCCCTCAGCCCGCTGGTGGACGACGCCAAGAAGAAGCTCCGGGACTTGGAGGCCGAGATCCCTGAAGCCGATTCCGTCGCCTACGCCCGCATGAAGTACGAGCAGGAGAATGTCGTCAAGAAGGGCATGATGGGCAAGGCCTGGGCCCCGTTCTCCAAGTCCCCCGACGTGCGCCTGGCCGCCAAGTCCGGCCAGCCCACCATGACCGGCCTCCGGCCCACCACCCCCGCCAGCGTGCCGCTTCCCGCCGGCGCCCAGGGCGGCGTCTCCGACGTCACCATCTCCACCCAGACGCCCGGGGGAACCACGGCGCTCGACACCCAACCCGATGCCCGGCTGAACCAGCCCCCGGCACAGCAGTCCGCTCAGCCCGCCGCAGCCCAGCAGAACGACCCGCTTCCCTCCAACCGCCAGGCTGCCCCGCCCTCCAAGAAGGGTAAGGCTCCCAATGAAAAAAAAGCGAAGAAGGAGAAGCGGTAGCCTTTGACCACTCCGGTCCGCATTCTCCTCGCTGACGACAGCCCCCACGCCCAGCGCATGGGCGAGCGCATCCTGCGGGAGGAAGGCTATGAGGTGGTCACCGTCACCGACGGCGACACAGCCCTGCTGCGCCTCGCCGACGCCGCGCCCGACCTCGTCCTGGCCGACGTCTTCCTGCCCCAGCGCTCCGGCTACGAAATCTGCCGCTACATCAAGACCAGTCCCGCCCACCGCCACGCCGGTGTCGTCCTGATCGCCGGCCTGCTCGAACCGGTGGACGAGGAGGAGGCTCGCCGCGCCGGTTGCGACGCGATTCTCAAGAAGCCCTTCGAGGCTTCGGTGGTGCTCGACACCATCCGCCCTCTGATCGACAAAGCCCGGTTCGCCCGCGGCCTCTTTTCCGAAAGCCTGCCCGCTCCGCCCGCTCCCGAGGCGCCCGCCGCCGGGTCTCCCGCGCCCGTCTCGCGCCCCGAGCTCGACCCGGAGGCCGTCCGCGCCGCCGTTACTCTTGCCCTCGACCGCAGCCTGCCGCTGATGGTCGAGGAGATCACCGAAAAAGTCCTCATCGCCCTCGGACACTAGGAAGCCAGTTATGCCCGACAACACATTCGACGTCGTTTCCAAGGTCGAACTGCCCGAGGTGGTCAACTCCATCCAGCAGGCCACCAAGGAGATCATCCAGCGCTACGACCTCAAGGACACCCGCAGCACCATCGAGCTGCTCGAAAAGGACCTCAAGATCGTCCTCCACTCCTCCGGCGACTTCCAGATCAAGGCCGTCCTTGAAATCCTGCAGTCGAAACTTGTCAAGCGCCACGTCCCCCTGAAGAACCTCGCCTACGGCCCCATCCAGCCCGCCGCCGGCTCCCGCGTGCGCCAGGAGATCACCCTCCAGAACGGCATCCCCACCGAAAAGGCGCGCGAAATCGTCAAGACCATCAAGGACGCGAAGAAGAAGGTCCAGGCCTCCATCCAGGGCGACTTCGTCCGCATCGCCGGCAAGGACCGCGACACGCTCCAGGATGTCATCGCTCTGCTCAAGTCGCACGACTTCGGCATCGACATGCAGTTCACCAACTACCGCAGCAACTGACCCGTCTTGAGCCGTGCCGCGCCGCATTGAGTCCCTCTTCATCGATGGTCCGGCCGGCCGCCTGGAGGCCATCCTCGAAGAGCCTGAAGAACGGGCCCCTGCCTCCGCCGCCCTCGTCTGCCACCCCCACCCGCTGCACGGCGGGACCATGCACAACAAGGTGGTGCACCGCCTCGCCCGCGGTCTCAGGCTCGGGCATTCCCGCGCCGTCACCCTTCGCTTCAACTTCCGAGGCGTCCACCTCAGCCACGGCGCCTACGACCATGGCATCGGCGAGGTGAACGACGCCCGCGCCGCCGCCGCCCTGCTCGCCTCCCGCTACCCCCGCCTGCCCCTTACCATCGCCGGCTTCAGCTTCGGCTCGCGCGCCGCCGTCGAAGCCTCAAGCGGCGCCAGCCGGGTGATTCTCGCCGGGTTCCCCACCGTCTACCGCGAATGGGACATCCTGCTGCGCTGCCCACTGCCTCGCACATTCATCCAAAGCGCCCACGACGAGTTCGGGCCTCGGCACGAACTCCAGGCTCTCTACGACCGGCTCTGGGGTCCCAAGTCGATTCATTGGGTCGAGGCGGCTGATCACTTCTTCACCGGCGCGCTCGACGCCTTCGAGGAAGTCGTCCTCGACCTGGCTTAACCGCGCATCCGGCGCGCCACCCGGCGCGAGGCGCGCGAGCCGATCAAGGTGGCCACTTTGCCCAGCAGTTCCGGCAGGTCTTCCGGCTCAATCAGCATCTCGGCGTCCTGCGAAAGCCGCCCGTCCGGACCCGCGTGCCAGGATGTCACCAGTGCCGTGGCCGGCCGGTACTCCTTCATGCGGGCATGCGCCAATACCTGCAGCCCCGCTTGTGGCGACTCCATCGCCAGCTCCGTGAGAACCAGTTCGTACTCCGACCTGTCGAGTAACCCAACGGCCTCGGCCGCCGAGGCCGCCGAATCCACCCGATAGCCGCCCGCTTCCAACACGGTTTGAAGCGTCAGACGCGACGTCGGATTGTCGTCGGCGAGCAACACTCTCGCCATCCCCGCTGCCTTCCGGGGCGCCTGCTCACTCGATCGGTCCGCTTCCTTGGTACCGTGCATCCGCGATCAGTGTAACCCAGGTAGGCGTCATTTGAATCCAGGAAATGTAGTCCTACGAAAGTAGGATTACTGCTTTCCGAATACTCGCGCGAAGATTGCGTCCACGCTCTTGAGCTGGCGCTCCACTGAAAACGAGTGCTCGATCTGCTCGTCCGTGAGATGCCGGCGGACGTCCGGGTGGCTGCCGATCGCCGCCCGAAAATCTCCCTCCTCATGGAACGCCTTCATCGCCTCGGTTTGGACGATCTTGTACGCCTGCTCCCGCAACATGCCCGCAGCCGTAAGATCCAAAAGGACTTGACCGGAAAATACCAGGCCCTTGGAAGACTCCAGGTTGCGCCGCATGCGCTCCGGATCGACGCGCATGCCACCCACCAGCCAACTGGTCTTGGCCACCAGGTAGTCGGTCAGGATGCAGGAATCCGGCAGGATCACCCGCTCCACGCTGGAGTGCGAAATGTCACGCTCGTGCCAAAGAGCGATGTCCTCAAACGCCGCCTGCACATTGGCCCTCACCACCCGCGCCAGCCCGCAGATCTGCTCGGAAACAATGGGGTTGCGCTTGTGCGGCATGGCGCTCGACCCCTTCTGCTGACCCTCGGCGAAAGGCTCCTCCGCCTCGCGTACTTCTGTTCTCTGCAAATGTCGTACTTCGAGTGCGCACTTCTCGCACAGGGCGCACACCAGCGCCATCGCCGACACGAACGCCGCATGCCGGTCCCGCGCGATCACTTGGCTGGCGATGGGCGAGACCTTCAAGCCCAGCCGCAGGCAGATCGCTTCTTCCGCCTCGGGCTCCAGGTGCCCCAGAGTGCCCACCGCGCCCGACAGTTTGCCGTAGCGCAGATCCTCGGCCGCTTCCTGGAGCCGGCGGCGTGCCCGAACCGCCTCGTCATACCACAGCGCGATCTTCAGGCCGAACGTAATCGGCTCCGCATGCACCCCGTGCGTCCGCCCAATCGCCACCGCATCCTTGAATTCGAACGCCCGCCGCTTCAAGATCGCGATCAGTCCATCCAGACCATCCAGCAAAAGGTCTGCTGATTCTTTGAGTTGCAGCGCCTGTGCTGTATCTACTACATCATTAGAAGTTAATCCGAAGTGAAACCAGCGCGAGGCCTCGGGATGGCCAGCCTGCTTCATGCTTTCTGCTATACATGTAGTAAAAGCGATCACGTCGTGGCGTACTTCCTTCTCAATCTCCAGGATGCGCTCCACGGTAAAGGCGGCATGCCGGCGCAGGAGTGCGGCCGCCTCCGCCGGTACTTCCCCCTGCTCGGCAAGCGTCTCGGCGGCGGCCAGCTCCACCGCCAGCCACTGCCGGTACTTGTTCTCGTCACTCCAGATCTGGCCCATCGCGGGGCGGGTGTATCGAGCGATCATAGCTTAATTCCTACAAACGAAATATTTCACTCTGCTTGCGCGGTTCCGCCACCACCAGCCGCGGCTTGAGCCCTCGCTTCTCCAGCGCCTGCACCGCGCTCAACTCCGCCTCCCAGATCGTGTTGTTCTGCTCGCTGAGGTGCCCGAGTACCAGCATCTGGGTCTCGGCCGGCAGCTCGGAGGAGATGTACTCGCACGCCGCCTCGTTCGACAGATGTCCCTTTCGGGAGAGGATCCTCTGCTTGATGTGCCACGGATAGGGCCCCACTTTCAGCAGGTCGGGGTGGTGGTTGGACTCCAGCAGCAGGAAGTGGGAGCCGCGCAGGTGAAATTTTACACTGTCCGGAATGTAGCCGAGGTCTGTGGCGATGGAGATCTTGATGCCCTCCACCGTGACCGCATAGGCGACCGGGTCCTCCGCGTCGTGGGGAATGGTAAACGACGCGACCGACAGGCCCCCCAGGTCGATGGTAGCGCCCGCCTGGAAGGTCTCCACCGCCGGTTCGCCCGTGCCCCACTCGATCTTGGGCGCCGTCAGGTGCGTCAGGAAGACGGGCACCTTGCTTCCCAGGGCGCGCATCATCACCGGCAAGCCGCAGATGTGGTCCGTGTGCTCGTGCGTGACAAAGATGGCGTCCAGCTTGGCCGGGTCCTCGCCGATGGCCGCCAGCCGGGCGAAGATCTCCTTACGGTTGAGCCCCGCGTCGATGAGGATGCGGGTGTTGTCCGTGCCGATGAACGTCGAGTTGCCCGAGCTGGACGAGGCGAGAACGCAGACCTTGACGATCGGGAGCCTCCCTGAACCTCCATGGTAAACCAGCGCTCAGACCGGGGTGATGACGATCAGCAGGTCCTTCGGCTCCACCGTCTGGCCTACCGCGGCGTGGCGCTCGCTCACCTTGCCCGCCACCGGGGCGTAGACGGTGGTCTGCATCTTCATCGCCTCCATCACCAGCAGCTTGTCGCCCTTGGCCACCACCTGATTCAGCTCCACCGCCACGCTGGTGACCGCGCCGGGGAGCGGCGCACCCACCTGGCCTTCCTTGGCCGGGTCCGCCTTGGCATGTGGACGCACTTCGGCCTTGATCTTCCTGTCGCGGATGGTCACCTGGCGCGGCTGGCCGTTCAATTCGAAGAAAACCGTGCGCGTCCCGTCGGGATGCGCCTCCCCGACGGCCAGGAACTTGATGACCAGCGTCTTGCCGGCCTCGATCTCCACGGCGATCTCCTCGCCGTTCTTCATGCCGTAGAAAAACGTGGGCGACGGCAGCACCGTCAGGTCCCCATAAGCCGAGCGCGCCTTGTCGAATTTGATGAAGACATCCGGATACATGACGTAGCTCATCACGTCCGCCGCCGAGGGCTTGTGGCCGGTCTTCTTTTCAATCAGAGCGCGCGTCTCGTCAAAGTCGACCGCGGCCAGCTTGGCGCCCGGCCGCCCGCGCCCCGGTTTGCGGCCCTTCAGGATCACCTGGGCGATCTTCTTCGGCCACCCGCCTTCGGGCTCGCCCAGCGAGCCCTCGAACATCTCCACCACCGAATTCGGAATGTTCAGGCTATGGCCGGGCGACAGGCTCTCGAACTCCTGTACGGTCATCCCGTGCTGGATCAGGAACAGCGCCATGTCGCCCACCACCTTGCTCGATGGCGTCACCTTCACGATGTCGCCGAAGGCGCGGTTCACGCCGGCGTACATGCGGGCGATCTCCGGCCAGCGCGGACCCAGGCCCAGATTCTCGGCCTGTTCCCGCAGGTTGGTGTACTGCCCGCCCGGCATCTCGTGGATGTAGACGTCGGCCGTGCCGGCGCGCGGCGCCGTGTCAAACGGCGCGTAGTTGGCCCTGACGATTTCCCAGTAGTCCGAGCAGCGGTTCAGCGCCTCGAAGTCCAGCCCCGTGCCGCGTGCCCGGTCGTGCTGCAGCGCGGCCATGATGGAGTTCAAATTCGGCTGCGACGTCGAGCCCGACATCGAGGACATGGCCGCGTCCACCACGTCGCATCCGGCCTCGGCGGCCTTCAGAATGGAGGCCGCGTTCAGTCCCGACGTGTCGTGCGTGTGGAAGTGGATCGGCAGCCCGGTGACTTGCTTCAGCGCCTTCACCAGCTTGTACGCGGCGTACGGCTTCAGCAGCCCGGCCATGTCCTTGATGGCCAGCACGTGCGCTCCCATGCTCTCCAGCTCCTTGGCCATCCTCACGTAGTAGGCCAGCGAGTACTTGTCGCGCTTCGGGTCCATGATGTCGCCCGTGTAGCAGATCGCCGCCTCGCACACCTTGTTCGATCGCCGCACGGCCTCCATCGCCGCCTTCATGTTCGGCAGCCAGTTCAGCGAATCGAAGACGCGGAAGATGTCCATGCCCTCCTCCGCCGCCACCTCCACAAAGCGCCGCACCGCGTTGTCCGGGTATGCCGTGTATCCCACCGCGTTGGAGGCCCGGAACAGCATCTGAAAACAGATGTTGGGAATCGCCTCGCGCAGCTTCCGCAGCCGCGTCCAGGGATCCTCGTGCAGGAACCGCATCGCCACGTCGAACGTCGCTCCGCCCCACATCTCCAGGCTGTAGAGGCCGCTCAGCCGGTGGGCGTACCAGTTGGCGATGCGCAGCATGTCGTGGGTGCGCATGCGCGTCGCCATCAGGCTCTGGTGCGCGTCGCGCATGGTGGTATCGGTGATCAGCAGCCGCCGTTGCTGCGCCGTCCACTCGGCAAAGCCTTCCGGGCCGAGCTCTTCGAGGATCTGGCGCGTACCCTGTGGCGGCTGGCTGGCGTCGTGCGGAGGCACGGCCGGAGTCCGTACCGTCGCCGGCCCCGCCCGGTGGGCCATCTCCGGGTTGCCGTTGACCAGCACCTCTCCCAGGTAGGCCAGCAGCCGCGTGGCGCGGTCCTGCCGCGGCTTGAAGCGGAACAGCTCCGGCGTGTGCTCCAGAAACGTCGTTGTCGCCGAGCCCGCCTGAAACGCCGCGTTGTTCACCACGTTTTCCAGGAACGGGATGTTCGTCTTCACCCCGCGAATACGGAACTCCCGCAGCACGCGGTCCATCCGCTGGCACGCCTGCGGCAGGTTTGTCCCCCAGGTGGTCACCTTCACCAGCAGCGAATCGTAGTACGGCGTGATCACCGCCCCGCCATAGGCCGACGCGCCGTCCAGCCGCACCCCGAAGCCCGCCGGCGAACGGTACGTCGAGATCCGCCCGTAGTCCGGCACGAAGTTCTTCGCCGGGTCCTCGGTCGTCACCCGGCATTGCAGCGCCGCGCCGTTCAGTTGAATGTCCTTCTGCGCCGGGATGCCCATCTCCTCCCCATGCAGTTCCAGCCCCTGCGCAATCTGGATCTGCGCCCGCACGATGTCGATGCCCGTCACCTCTTCCGTCACGGTATGTTCCACCTGCACGCGCGGGTTGACCTCGATGAAGAACCACTCGCCCGAGTCCGTGTCCACCAGGAACTCCACCGTGCCCGCCGAGTAATACCCGGCGTGGCCGCAGAGCTTCACCGCCGCGTTGCACAGCCCCTCGCGGATCTCCTGCTTCAGCCCCGTGGCCGGCGCCACCTCCACCACCTTCTGATGCCGCCGCTGCACCGAACAGTCGCGCTCCCACAGGTGGACGATGTTGCCGTGCCGGTCCCCCAGGATCTGCACCTCCACGTGCTTGGCGTGGCGGATGTAGCGCTCCAGGAACACCGCGCCATTCCCGAACGCCGCCTGCGCCTCCGAGGTGGCCTCGTGGAAGCGCGCCTCCAGGTCCTCCATGCGGTGGACCACGCGCATGCCGCGCCCCCCGCCCCCGAACGCCGCCTTCAGGATGAGCGGAAAGCCGACTTTCGGCGCCAGCTTGCGCGCCTGCTCCAGCGAGGCCACGGCCTTTTCAGTGCCCGGCAGCACGGGGACTTCAGCCTCGATGGCCAGGCGCCGGGCGGCCGTCTTGTCGCCCAGATTCTGGAGCGTGGATTCCGAGGGACCCACGAAAGTAATGCCCGCCGCCGCGCAGGCCCGCGGCAAGGCCGGGTTCTCGCTCAGAAAGCCGTAGCCCGGGTGGATGTAGTCGACGCCCTTTTCTTTGGCCAGGGCGACGATCCCCTCCACGTCCAGGTAGGCCTGCACCGGGCCCATCCCGGCGCCCACCAGGTAGGCTTCATCGGCCTTGAAACGGTGCAGCCCGAGCCGGTCCTCCTGGCTGTAAATGGCCACCGTGCCGATTCCCAACTCGTTGGCCGCGCGGAAGATGCGGATCGCGATCTCACCCCTGTTCAGGGCCAGCAACTTCTTCATTCAATTCAGGCTATCATGGCGGAACAATCGGGCCGGCGCATCCGTAATAAGGTTGACGAGGTATCTATGCGCAGACTCTGGCTGATTCTCTCGCTCGCTCTCGGCTCGCTCGCTCTGGCCGGCTGTGAGTTCGACCCCTCCGAATGGGGCGGCTCGGACCGTTACAAGGAAGACTTCGCCTATAACCACAAGCTGGCCCCCGGCGGCCGCGTGATGCTCGAAACCTTCAACGGCGCCGTCGAGGTCCTCGGCTGGGACAAGGACGCGGTGGACATCACCGGAACCAAGTACGCCTCGCGCGAGGAAGTCATGCGCGACATCAAAATCGACATCGTCTCCGAGGCCGATTCCATCCGCATCCGCGCCATCCGCCCCATCGAACGCAACTGCAACTGCGGCGCCCGCTTCATCCTCAAAGTCCCAAAGAAGGCCCTCCTCGACAACATCCAAAGCTCCAACGGCAGCCTCCGCGTGGAGTCCATCACCGGCAACGCCCGCCTGAAAACCTCCAACGGCGGCATCCGCGTCTGGGGCCTCACCGGCAATCTGGACGCCACCACCTCCAACGGCGCCATCGAAGTGGGCCAGTTCCAGGGCGCGGCCACCCTCCACACCTCCAACGGCCGCATCAAGGCCGACGGCGTCAGCGGCGCCTTCGAGGCCCACACCTCCAACGCCTCCATCGACGCCCAGATCGCCAGCTTGGAAGACGGCCGCGCCGTCGTCGCCGGCTCCTCCAACGGCAGCATCAACCTCACCTTCGACAAGTGGGCCAACAACGAGATCAAGGCCTCCACCTCGAACTCGTCCGTCAACGTGCGGCTGCCCGAAGGCATCCACGCCGACCTCCGCGCCTCCACCTCCAACGGCAATATCACCACCGACTTCGAGATCACCACGTCACAATTCAGCAAGACCCGCCTGAACGGCCGCCTCAACGGCGGCGGCGCCCTGATGAGCCTCTCCACCTCCAACGGCAACATCCGCCTGCTGAAACGTTAGCCCCGGCCGCGACGGCCCCTATGCTAACGTGTGATCAGAAATGCGATTTCCCGCTGTCCTGATCATCGCCGCCCTTCCCTGTCTGGCCGCGCCCCAACAGCCCCCGGCCACCACCGGCATGCCGCCCCGCGCCACCCCGGCCGACTATCAGGCCCAGGCCCAGGCCGGCGCCATCACCATCGCCGCCGAATCCAAGGGCCACTCCATTCCCACTCCGCTCGGCACCCTCACCACGACGGACTACCTCGTCGTCGAGGCCGCTCTCTTCGGCCCCCCGGACTCGCGCCTCCTGCTCTCGGTCGGCGACTTCTCCATCCGCGTCAACGGCAAGAAAACCACCCTCCCCGGCCAGCCCTTCGGCATGGTCTTCCGCTCCCTCAAGGACCCCGAACTGGAACCGCCGGCCTCCTCCAAGTCCAAATCCAATATCAACACCGGAGGCTCCGGCCAGGCCGACTCCGGCGCCCCGCCCGCTCCGGTCAAGATCCCCGTCGAGGTCGTCCGCTCCATGCAGCAGCGCACCCGCCAGGCTTCGCTCACCGAAGGCGACCGCCTCCTGCCCCAGGCCGGACTGATCTACTTCCAGTACTCCGGCAAGGTCGAAGGCATCCGCTCCCTCGAACTCATCTACAACGGCCCCGCCGGAACAGCCACTCTGACGCTGGAGCCATGACCGCCGGCACCCTCTCCCGCCGCGACCTCCTCCGCGCCTCCGCATTCGCCCTGCAATTGCCAAACTCCGACACCTGGTCCTGGAACCGCTGGCGCCAGATCACCGCCGAAACCCCGCCCAATCTCACCACCCTCCAGTCCGGCCAGGCCCGGTTGTCCGACCTCTTGGACCCGCCCCTCGCCTCCGCCACGGAGTGGCCTGCCCGCCGCGCCTCGCTTCGCCGCGTCATCGACCTCTTCCTCGGCGCCGGACCCGCCGCCCCTCCGCCTCTGGAAGCCCGCACAGACGACGAACTCACCCTCGACGGTGGCCTCACCCGCCGCCGTGTCCGCTTCCAGACCGAGCCCGGCGAATTCGTCCCCGCCTACGTCTTCATCCCAGCACGCCCCTCCGCCAAGAACCCCGCCGTCGTCTGTCCCCACCAGACCACGCAATTCGGCATGGATGAGCCCGCCGGCCTCCGCGGCAATCCCCGCCTCGCCATGGCCCTCGCGCTCGCCCGCCGCGGCTGTGTCACCCTGACCTACGACGCCGCCTGCTTCGGCAGCCGCCACAACCCCGCCTCCGGCCACTACGGCGACGCCGTCCCCTTCTACCAGCGCCACCCCCGTTGGTCCATGATGGGCAAGATGGCCTGGGACCTCTCCCGCGCCGTCGACTACCTCCGCACCCTCGACTTCGTCGACCCCGCCCGCATCGCCTCCGCCGGCCACTCCCACGGCGGCTACACCACCTGGTTCGCGATGGCCCTCGATGAGAGAATCGCCGCCGGCGTCTCCTCCTGCGGCTTCGACACCTTCCGCCACGACGGCAACCCCTACCGCTGGTCCCACGCCACCGCCCTGCTTCCCCGGTTGGGCTTCTACCTCACCAGCCCCCGCATCAACCCGCGCAACTACTCCGGAGTGCCCGATTCCGGGACCATCCAGATCCCCTTCGACATGCACTGGGTCCTCGCTCTCATCGCCCCGCGCCCCCTGCTCCTCACCGCCTCCGACGACGACAACATCTTCCCCAACGCCGGCTGGTCCACCCGCCAGGCCGAGGCGCGCCTGCGGCCCGTCTACGCTCTACTGAACGCTCCGGACAGCCTCCAGACCCTCTACTTCCGCGGCGGCCACGGCTTTCCCCCCGAAATCGAGGACCGTGCCTTCGCCTTCATCGACCGCTGGCTGCGCCGCTGAATACCACCCTGCCCGCGCCGTCCCTCCGCTCCCACCGTACCCCCGCCTCGCCGCACCACAGCCGGTCCTTCAATCCCCCTTCCAGCTCCACTTCCACCCGCGTCTCCGCCTCCCCCTCCCCGTCCAGCCGCGCGATCCGCCGCAGCCGCGGCCGCCCCTCATACGGCTCCATCACGCTCACGAACGTCGAACTCAGTGGTCCCTCTCCCGCCGCCCGCCGCCGCGCGATCACCGTCGGAATTGAGTACTCCGTCGTCGACGTCATGCTCGCCACTGTCCAGCTCTCCGCCGTCCACGCCTCGGCGTTGCGCGTCAGATCGGTGTACCGCAGATGAATGTCGAGCGCCGGATTCACGTAGCCCAGCCGGTCCTCCACCTTCCAGTCCACCCCCCACACCGCCGCCGGACTCCGGTCGCCCTGAAACGCGCGCATCAGCGTCCCGGCGTCATAGGGCGAGCTGGAAGGCGCGAGTTGCGCGCCGAACACCGCCGGCGTCGCCCACGTCGTGTGCGTGTGCTTGGCGTGCTCTTTACCCCCGCTCACCCGGAACACGTCGAACACGTAGTAGTCCGCCGGCCCGGTTTCGATCATCACCACCGTGCGCTCGTACACGGAGCCCTTGATCTGCGCCGGCGAGCTCGCCCGCATCGCCTGCACCGGACCCCCGGCGCTCCACAGCGTGCACTCCGCCGCCCCGCCGCTCTGGTCCTGCCCGTCCACCACCACCGTATTGTGCGCCGCCGTCTTCTTGTGCCACAGCGCCTGCGGCGTGTGCCAGTCGCCGAACTGCACCGCCGGATAACCGAACTCCGGCAACAGGTCCAGCCCCTTGGCGAACAGCCCCAGGTTCATGGCGTCCCGGTGGTAGTGGCTCTTCAGCGCGCCCTCCGGAACCGAGTCGTAATCCAGCCACACCGCCGCCTCCGGAGCGCTCCTGTGCCGCAGGATCCCGATCCGCCACTCCCTCTTGTTCACGCTTCCCACCTCGGGCCACGCTCCGTGCCGCTCCACCGCCGGCTTCACCCCGGCGGCGTAGCCCGAAGGGTCCTCCGCAAAGATGTCGTGCGGCAGCCCGTCCAACTTCTGCCCGTTCCCCATCCACGCCATCTGCATGTACAGCGCATCGCCCGTCGCTTTGTGGAGCCGCCCCAGCAGGCTGTACGCCGCGCCGTTGAACACCATCCCCGCATACTGCGGCGTCTTCTTCCCGAACGAGCCGGAATCCCCCGAGTTCGGATAGTACTCGCGGTTCACCCACGTGTCGAAATGGAAGCGGTAGGTCTCCCGCAGCTTCGGATTGCGCTCCAGCAAATACGGCAGCAGCTCCGGGTCCAGCCCGGCGTACTCCTCCAGAATCTCGCCCATCTCCCGCGGAGCGATCGAAGCGTACGACGCCAGCCCCTTCTCCCCCGACAGCCCGTCCACCGCCACCGCCTTGCGTACCACCTCGTCCAGCTCCCCGCGCAGTTGCCCCCGGTTGGCCGGCCACTCGAGCACCGTCCGTATGAGCGCCAGCGCCCGCTCCGCCCCTGGGTAGTTGGTCCGGATCATGTAAGGGTGATCCAGCACGTGCCGGAAGATGTTCTCCTCGATGTTCTTCTGGACATCCGCGAAGCTGCGCTTGCGCCCATCCTTACCCCGCAGGAACTCCACCAGCGCCCCATCCTCCTTGATCCCGTCGAAGACCTGGTCGTAGGCCGTCGCCAGGTACATGGCCGTGTATGCCGAACTGATCGCGTAGTACACGTAGCCGGCCACGCCCCCGCCATACCGCGCTCGCTCGTACACCAGCCCCTGCGAGGCGTAGTCGAAGCCCGGCCACACGTCCGCGATCCGGTCCAGCAGGATGCCCGCCTTGTGCGCGTACTTGCGGTCGCCCGTCACCGCGTAGGCCAGCGCCAGGTTGCGGAATCCCGTCTCGATCCGCTGCGTCCACTGCCCGTAGAGCAGATACGCGCCGATGAAGCGCCAGCGCTTGTCGCCTTCCACGTACCCTTCCCCATCGTCCACGCCGAAGCGGTGCAGCGCATCGGCGGGGTCCGGATGCTCCTTGTTGAACAGCAGCGCGCGGTCGGCCCGCTTCGGGTCGAACACCCCGCGCTCGTCCAGCCCGCTCCTGTGAAACGCCTCGAAGTCGTTCTTCGGAAACTGCTCGTTGCAGTGCGGGCACTTCACCTTCCACGGACGCGCCCAGCCGTCGATCTGCCAGTCGTACATCGGCATCGGACGCCGGCACGCCGGGCAGTAGCCGCTCGACCACACCATGTGCGAGCGCGTGATGCGCGGCCCGAACACCTCTTTCCACAACTCCTCATCCGGCATCCGCGCCCAACGCGCCGCGCCCGCCACCGCTTGATCGCGGATCTCCGCCGCCCACCCGTACTCTTTCGAGTTCGCCACCGCGCGCTCCCGCACCGCCCGCGAGTGGAAGACGCTCTCGCGCTTCTCGGCCGCCAGCGGCGCGGCCGCCAGCAACAACCAGCACACCAGTGCGTGTCTCATAGTCCCAGCAGCCTCCTCGCATTCCCCTCCGCGATCTTCGCCTTCACCCCCGCGCTCGCCTCCAGCACCTCCAGCTTCAGCAGCGCCCCGTCCGGATAGTGAAACGGCATGCCGCTGCCGAACAGGATGCGATCCTCGCCCAGGTTCTGGATCAACTGGCCGATCTCGTTGGCGATCAGCGCCGTCAGCAGCGAGATCTCGATCGAGTAGTTCGCCGCGAGGCCGCTGTCCCGCTTCCCCAACGCGGAAGAGACGAATCCGCTCCCGTTGCCGAATATGAACTGCGCCTCCGGTACGGCCCGCGCCACCGCGATCGCTTCCTCCTGGCTCACGTCCGCCACGTCCACCAGCCGGCTCTGCTGCCTCCGGTCTTCCACCCGGAAGGGAACGGACACCGGCATCCTGCGCGCCGCCGCCGCGCGTACCAGTTCCAGGCACGCCTCGCCCGTCAGGCTGTAGCCGTGCCAGTGCGGATACAACCGCAGTCCCCGCACGCCGAACTCCTCGCTGCACACGCGGAAATCGTGCCGCCAGTCCGCATAGGCCGGGTTCAGCACGGCGAAGGGGATCAGCCGGTCCCTGTGCCCCCGCACCTCCGCCGCCACCTCTTCATTCCCCGGCTGCGCGTTTCTGTACGTGATCGCCGCCGCGCTGGAGACCACCGCCCGCTCGATCCCCTTCCGGTCCATCAGCCGCAGCAGCCCCGCCGCCGTGTTGTGCCGCAATTGCCGGAAAGCGAAGTGGCCCAGGTAGGCGTTTACGTCGATCATGCGCCCCTCCTCGCGAGGATCCGCTGCATGTTCTCACCCATCACTTTCCGGCGGTCGCCCTCGCTGATCTCCGCGCCCCGCACCCGCCCCACGCTGGCCGTCATCGACAGGTCGCAGGCAAACAGCACCCGCTCCGCGCCCAGCGTCCGCACCGCCAGCTCCACCGTGCCTTCATCGGCCACGCTCCCGCTGGTGTCGAAGTAAACGCCGCGCGCGTCCCTCAGCGCCTTGATGCTCCACTCCCAGTCGCCCCCGCCGCAGATGTGCGCGCAAATGAAGGTCGTCTCCGGATGCGCGCTCGCCGCCCGCGCGATGTCCCCCGCGTCGCTGATGTTCGGCTGCGGCGACGGCAGCCACGACGCGTGCCCCGCGTGGTGCAGAATGGGCACGCGCAGTCTCGCCGCCAGTTCGATGATCGGCGCCACCTTCGGATCGGTCACTCGAAAGTCGTTGTAGAGCTTCACGCCGATGAAGCCGTGCTCCTCCACGTACCGCCGCACCTCGTCCACCGCCTCCTGCCCGTAGCCCGGGTTGACGAAACAGTAGCCCAGCACCCGCCCCCGGAACCGCCCCATCGCCTCGGCCAGCCACCGGTTCGACAACCGGAAGCCCTCCAGCGTCGTCGGCCGCTCCGGCGGCAGAATCGAGCAGCACAACTGGTCGATCCCCAGCTTGTCCGCCGCCTCAATCAGCTTCCGGTCGTCCTCAGCCCACCCCGGCCGGTTGTGAAAGTTCAGGTGATTGTGCGCGTCGATCACCTTCCCCCGCTTCGCCTGGACCCCCGCGGCCACGTTCGTCCCCAGCAGTCCGGCCACCAGATCGCGGCGTGTCATCGCTCCCTATTCTATTCCGCCGCCGTGCCTCCGGACCCGCCCGCCAGCCCGGCCTCAGCCCGCGCCTCTCTGCTCCCGGCGATATTCATGGATCAGGCGCTCAACCTCGCTCTGCCTGACCCCCACCTGCTTCGATTGCTTTGCCCCGTACTCCCGCAGTCGCCGCCATCGCCCATCGGAGAGGCGCCGGCGCAGCGCCTCCCGCAGCGATTCCGGCAGCATCGAAAGCGGCATGATCTTCGTGGTACGCATCTCAGACTCCATCTCACGCAATATTCAGTATGACGCTGACGTCTTCATCGTGGGAGTCGCTGCCCGGTCATGCCAAGCCCAGCGCCCCCCAGCCCGCCATCCAAAGTATTGGCGTTCATCGGCGGCCATTGCCCCTGCGCCAGCCTCCGCCCACGCCCGCCGGAAAACTATCATCGAGTCGAATGAACTGGCGGCGGTTTCAGTTCATCGCTGTCGTTGTTGTCTTGCTGTTTGCGGCAAACGGGCTCCGCTCCGCAAACCGCGCCCCGTTATTGCCCGCGCTGATCCCGAGCGGCAGCGGGAGCATAAAAAAACTCCAGGCGCTGATGGCCGATCCGTTGGTCGATCTGTGGGCGACCGACGAGGTTCACTTTCAACAGTATGGTTCGAGTTGCCGGATGTGGGTGCCGCCGGAGGTTCAGGATCCCGTCTTGATGCATCACCCCACCCGTCGTTCGGTGGGCTACTTCGGCGCAGTCCGCCTGCGTGACGGCCGCTTTCTATTCCAGCGCGAGACGAAGCGATTCAACGCAGCCACGTTCTTTGTCTTCTTGAAGGAACTTCGCAGAGTCAGCCAGTCGCCGAACCGCCGCATCGTTGTGATTGTCGACAATGCCCGATACCACCACGCCGTACTGCGCTAAGGCTGGCGGAGGCGGTGGGCTGACCGCTTCCTCCTGAGCTTCCTGCCGCCATATAGTCCGGATCTCAATCCGCTTGAGGGGGTCTGGAAGCTGACCCGGCGCAGTTGCCTGCACAACCGCTACTTCCCCGAGCTCGAGGACGTGATGAGGGACGTCGAGGAGCAGTTCCGGCAGTGGAGCCGGGGGAACGATACACTTCGCCGTCTATGCGCAATTACTTAGGACGTGCAATATAACAACCGGGTGGGAGACGACAGTCAAGACGCGCTGGCCCGAGATGGCGGACTCTTACGGGTTCCGACCGCCCCGCAACTATACTGGACGCCAGACTGGACGCCAGCTCGAGCGCGACAGACTGCCAACATCCGCAGGATGCCGACTATGTGCCGAAGGACAGCTCTTCAGTGGGGCGTGCGAGCACCGACTCGCCTATCGTCGGGGAACGGAAGGCGGTTCTTCTAACCCTCTGCCGATCTGAAGGTATCCTCGATAGCTTGGGTGAATCTCCCACTCAAACGAATTCGTGGCGTCTCCTCGGGCGAGAATGTTGGGCCGATCTTCGAACCTAATGAAATCCAGTCCGCCAGTCGGACCTTGGTGCCGAAGGTGAACAAAACCGATTCTGTACATAAAGCGCAGAACATCAAATGAGATCACAACAGCTTTTCCGTCGATCTGTGGCAGCCCATATCGAGATATGAACTGACTGTCCAAATGCTTAATGATATCACGTGTTGAGTATTTTGGTGAGCTCTTCGCAAACGTTTCGATCAATATATCCATTCGACTGAATTGATGTCTGTGCTCGCGATAGAGATCGTCCACCCTAGCTTTGCCATAAATTTTCATAGTCGCTTTCATGTCGCCGAACTGAATAGTGGCCCGCTTACACCGATACGCATTATGGGCCGCCAGTTTGCACAACTGTGCCGCCCACCGGGGCCGCCCATTGCTGAGGATGTGAATTGCTCGGTCAGGAGGCACGCGAGACGTTCCCCACGGGAACCACTTGTGGAACACAAGGTTCAACACCTCAGCAGGGTTGTCTTGCACACTGAGATGGCCGTAAAGACTCGGGCTACCGTACGTGCGTTGAAAATAGCTCAATATTTTCCGTCGTAGTATTAGGCTCGACTCTTGGGCAGTCCAGTTGATGTCCGTCGCGTATTGCTCACACTTGTCCAATGCCTCGTCATACTGGCGAAGAATAGTCCAAACGTCGGTGCGCACCGACGTTCTGATCGTGAGCCCCTTGACGGCAGTGACTAAGTTTCGGCAAGCCGAAAAAAAGGAGGATGTTCTCAGTCGCTCTGACTCGGTGTTTACGAATGTTGCATCAATGTCGTCGATGAGAAGCCATACTGAAGTATTAGATTTTTCCGCGTACCGTTCGAGCAAGTGAAGAGCATTTGTGCTAGTTATTTTTGTAATCTCACCCGCGCCAAACTTGAGCTTTAATCTATCGATCAGGCACCCGACAATGTTGCGACCCTTGAAGCCAGCCAGCCAGCTCTGCACTCTCCACTAGAGTGATGGAATCGTCGGCAATCGCGAGCTTGATCCTTCGGCCGATTTCGAGGTTGATGCGTGAACAAATACGCTGCTGCCAAGAGAAGACGTGCTCGTGGGCTGTTTTTGCATCCATGGGCTGGAGGGCGATTAGATCAGAGCCCTTAAGGTAAACCACAATAGCGTCGGGCGATCTCTTTTCCTCGTCGAGCAGCACCTTTCGCAAAAGGGCTGACTTGCCCATCCCCTTTCTGGAGCGGATTATGTGAAAACGGTTCCCCTCTGTATAGAAAGGTTTGAAGGCGACCTGGTCCACGAAGTATGACTCCAGAACCTCCGGAACCTCATCTTCGCCAGCCTCGTTGCCGAACAGATCTTGCGCTAGAAGGTCCTCGATCATGCGGCACCTCACTCTTCAACTCCGCGATTCCAGAAGGCACCCTCGCCCGTTCGGAAGGCGCGGCGGCTCTTTGAGCACGATGCCGCCCATTCTACCTCAGAGAACCGGAAGCTGGGCGCATGATCCGCCCTCGAGGACGTAAAGCCTCTGTGCGAAGACAGTCCCTTGCTCTGGGCCCTGATGAGTGTCACTGCCACTTCGGTGTGTGTTTCTGGGCCCCCATAGGCCGCACGCCCAAGGTCACGCGCGGGTCACGGCGCTTCCGGAAGAACTCACCTTGGACGGAAGACGCCCTAACCGTAGTTGGTCCCAAACTCCGACTCCGCGGCTTCGCGGCCTTGATTCCGCACCGGCCCCACGCCACTGCGGATATGCGCCAGCGCCTCACAGCGGCTCCGCACGCGCCTCTCCCTTCCGCGCGCTGGGGCGCACATCCTCCGCCAGGTGGCAGAACGGGTACGAACTCCCCTCCTGACTCTTGGGCGGCTTGCCCATGAGCGCAACCCGTCCAGAGCGGGCAACGCGCTGAAAGAACCACGAAGGAAGCCGCACAGAATCAACGGCGCGCTCACCAGCCTCCCACATCAACGCCGCCGCCCACAGCCGGTTGCGAGACCTCGCCTGCTACGGCGGGCCGAGCTCGCGGCAGAGCTTCGCCCTGACCGTAAGAAACGCGGGAAAGACCTGAAAGCGGGACCGGGCGGCTACGGCTGAAAAGCGGTCAGCTCGGAGATTCTCTGGAAGTGCCGCGGATTGAGCGTCGCCACGGCGTAGCCCTGCTCGATGGCCGCTACTCCGATGAGCAGATCGTCAATCGGGAGGTTCACGCCCCGCGCGGCTTGCTCCCCGCTCAGGCGCCCGGCGATCTCTCCGCTCTCATCGGTCACCGGGTGGACCGGCACGTGCCGCTTCAATTCGTCGATGAAGGCGCGGCGGCGGTCGCGGATCTCGGGCGTGTTGGCGCGAGCGACTCCATGCGCCAGTTCGGCCACAGTGACAGCCGACAGGGAGACCTCAATTTCACCGAATACTTCCCGGATGCCGCTGAGGAACCCCTCCACCGTCTGCCGTTTGCGCTCCGCTTCGATGATGAAGCTGGAGTCGAGGACTAATCCCAGGATGGCGGGTTCCATGGCTACCGGCGATCTCTGATCCCCTCTTCCACATCCCCGGCGAACCCCTCGTCCAAAGTCGCCTTGGATCCGCTCGCCTTGGCCGAAGCGATACACTCCGAGATAGGCCGCCCCGAACGGACCGGCGAGCGGATCACCGCCACGGGCCGGTGATCCTGCTCGACCACGACCTCAACGCCATTGCGGATCTTCTCCAGCACGGCGGCGAAGTTGTGCGTGACCTCGCTTTCCGTCATGTGGATCGTGCCCATGTCTCCGATCATAGCGCCTCTTCCACCCGCGTCTCTCCCCCTCTCACCCCCACCCGTACGTCCCTCCCCAAGTGGCAGAACCTGTACGAGGCCCCCTCCAGCGCGCCTGGAGGCTTGCCCGCCACCCGCACCCCGTTGAGCCCCGGCCACACCCCGAAGCACCCCCGCAGGAACCCCCACAGGATCAGCAAGGCATTGTTCAGCGGCTCGCTCACCAGCTTCCCCGTGTCCCACTTCAGCGCCGCCGCCCACAACCGGTTGCGCGCATAACCGTGCCGCATCACCCGCTCAAACGTCGCATACGCCTGCTCCTGCTGCCCCGCCACCGCCCGCGCCGCAATCTCAAAACCCGTCGTGTGGAAAAACAAACAGCCGTTCTCGTAGTTCGGAAACGTCTTCTGATTCCCCAGCACCCCAAACTGCACCAGGTCCCCCGCCTGCGTCACCGGGTTCATGTTGCACGGCGTGGCGTAGATCGCCTCGCGCGGCACGCCGAACTCCCGGCACAGCTCCGAGTACCTGCGATCCAGGTTCCCCAGGATCCGCGCCGCCTGGGCCCCATCCGCCACCCCGAAGATAATCGCCAGCAGGTTGTGGTCCGTGTAGAAATAGCGCCGCCCCTGGCCCCGCACGTCGATCCAGTCCATGTAGACGCCCGTCCTCTCGTCCCAGAACACCCGGTTGAACCCCGCCCGCGCCCGGCCGTCCGCCTCCCTGTACCGCGCCGCCCCCGCTTCATCCCCCAGCCACGCCTTCATCTCCGCCATCGCCGCCAGCGCCGCGCAGCAGTACACGTTCACGTACGCGTCCTTGTGCCCGAACTTGATGATGTCGTACCAGTTCGAGCAATCCCGCTCGCCGTTGGGCAGCCCCGACGTCCCCGGAATCTCCGCCACCCCGTCCCCGTCCACGTCCAGCGCCAGCATGTAGCCGGCCACCCGCTCCAGCGCCCCCATCACCCGCCTCAGGAACTCCCGGTTCCCCGTGTTCACAGCATGGTGGTACATCGCCAGGATGAAATGCGGGATCTGGTCGTGCAGGTTCCCCCACGCCACCTTGTAGTAACCCCCCATCGACCACCGCGGAAACACGTACCCGCTCTCCTCCACTCCGCTCGCGGCGAAAAACAGAAGCTGCTTCTCCAGCGCCGCCTCCGCCTCTTCGCTCCTGGCGTAGATCCCCTGGATCATCGGATACCAGGCCATCTCGTGCAAAATCGGAACGCTCGCCGGGTTGTTGCCTTGCATCCAGCCCATCCATTGGTTGTGGACCGACGCGAAGCTCCGCGCCTCCCCGGTCAGCCACGCGTCCGCCAGCGTCAGGTCAAACCGGCCCGCCCCCCGGCCCGCCTTCACCTTCAACCGCCAGCTCTGCCTCTGTACCGTCCCCGCCCGCACCGGCGCCACGCCCCGCCTCCGGTCCACGCTCTCGCCGCCCACGCTCAATACCGCCACCGTGCCGTCGCTGGCGGGCTTCGCGAAACTGAAAAACCCGCCCGACAGCCGGCTCTCCAGCGCCAACCCCGACGGCGCAAACTGGATCTCCTGAACCAGCTTCGGCGACACCACCTCGAACCACTCGCCCTCAGGCGACTTCAACGGAAACGCCCGGTTTCCATCCAGCAGCATCTCCACGTCCAGGAACCCCGGCACCTGCGCCATCGTCCGCAACGCCACCGCCGGAAAGCGATCCCCCACCATCCGGCAATCCCGCAGCATCGTTCTCTCAATCAGCCAGCGGAACTCGTCGCCTTCCACCTCCAGCCGCCACCTCTCCCGCGCCACCGGCGCCTCCTCCGGACCCAGCCGGACATCGTCGATCCGGACCCACTCCCCTCCCCCCCCGCGTACTCCCCCGCCGCACCCCCGCGCCCGGCATCATCCACGCCTCCTCCCAACCGCCGCCCTCCACCAGAATCGCCGTCGAGCTTCTCTGCAACACCCCCGCCGCCCCAGCCACCGCCAGATCCAACGTGAACCCCGCCCACGCCAACCCCTCCAGCCACGCCCCCTTCGGCCCCGCCCGCAACCGCACCTGAACACTCCCGCTCTTCAACTCAAACGCGCGCTCCTCCGCCTCCGCCCTGCCCACCAGGCCCGCCCCGCTGGTGGGACAAGTCTCCTGTCTCCTCCAGCATTCGACATGTTTCTCTACCAGCAGCCCTCCTCCTTCGTCACCCTAGTCAGGTCCGCCCTCCCCTTTCCCACCCAACAGCATTGGCATTATGTCACTGAGTAGTCTTGAATCTACCTCTACCCCGCCCGCCTGGCATGTCTGAACGTAACCGGCGACGAGATTCGTCATGAATGGCACGAATGCAGCCGGCTCGCGCAGGAACAACGGTTTCAAGCACACCATCCCTTCCTTGAACGCGGCAGCAGCCCCGGCCGCCTCTCCCTGCGCCCACAGCACCGCTCCCCTAGTGCCGAGTGCCCTGGCGAGGTCGGGGAGAAAAGCCTCGAGCCCTTGCGCGGACAGTCGGCGGCTGATCTCGACAGCCTCCTTGCTGGCCGCCAGCGCCTCATCCCACCGCCCCAACTCGATCAACCTACCGCCGAGGTTGTTGACAGACATGGCGAGATCGGGGAGAAAGGCATCGGGTCGCTGTGCGGCCAGTTGGCGGCGGATCCGAACGGTCTCCTCAGTGGCCGCCAGTGCCTCGTTCCGCCGTCCCAGTTCGCTCAGCCCGACGCCGAGGTTGTGGAGCGCCGAGGCGAGGTCGGGAAGAAATGCCTCGGGGCGCTGCGCGGCCAGTTGGCGGCGGATGCTGACGGCCTCTTCGCTGGCCTTCAGCGCTTCTTCCCGTCGTCCCATCTCGCTCAGGCTTTTGCCGAGGTTGTTGAGAGAGCTGGCGAGGGCGGGAAGAAAAGCGTCCAGGTGCCGCGCGGCCAGTTGGCGGCGGATTCGGACGGCCTCCTCGCTGGCCGCCAGCGCCTCATCCCACCGCCCCAGTTCGCTCAGCCTGTTCCCGAGGTTGTTGAACGACATGGCGAGGTCGGGCAGAAAAGCCTCGGGGTGTTGTGCGGCCAGTTGCCGGTAGATCCGGACCGCCTCCTCGCTGGCCTCCAGCGCT